>NZ_NCFM01000006.1:0-211500 GCF_002281195.1 Acidovorax sp. 35-64-16
TCGGCCGTCAGCCGCCGCCTGGCCGACCTGGAGGCCGCGCTGCAGGTAGAGCTGTTCACCCGCAGCAACAGGGGCACAGAGCCAACGGCTGCGGCGTTTGCCCTGCTGCACATGGCGCGCGGCGTGCTCAATGACCTCGATGGCATTGCCAGCCAGATGCGCGAATACGGCACTGGCGTGCGCGGCCATGTGCGCGTGGTGGCCAACATATCGGCCATCACACAGTTTCTGCCCGGTGAGCTGCAAAGCTTTCTGGCGCTGCACCCGCAGGTGGACGTGCGCCTGCAGGAGCAGATCAGCACATCCATAGCCCAGTCGGTGGCCGAAAACGCCGCCGATGTGGGCATCCTGAACGATGGCAACTACGGCGACCGCATCACGCTGCTGCCTTACCGCACCGACGAACTGGTGCTGGTGGTGCCCACGGGCCACGCGCTGGCGCGGCGCAAGGCGGTTGCCATGACCGAGGCACTGGCTTTTGACTTTGTCGGGGTGCACCCGGGCAGCGCCATCAACAACCAGCTCACGCGCGCAGCCGCCGAGGCGGGCTTGCCGCTCAGGTTGCGCATCCAGGTCACCAGCTACGACGCGCTGTGCCTGATGGTGGCCGCCGGCCTGGGCATTGGCGTCATGCCGCGCGGCAGTGCCGCGCTGTACAAGGGCACGCTGGCAATCCGGGCTGTCACGCTGAACGAGCCCTGGGCCCAGCGCAGACTGGTGCTGGGCGTGCGCACCGAAGAATCCCTGTCCAGCGTTGCGCGCCTGCTGGTGGACCACCTTCGCAACCCACAACGCCCCACCACCCTGCCATGAACCAGCCCCTCGCCCCCCTGCAGTGGGACATTTTTTGCCGCGTGATCGACAACTTTGGCGACATCGGCGTCTGCTGGCGCCTGGCCACACAACTGGCCGGGCAAGGCCAGCAGGTACGCCTGTGGGTGGACGACGCTTCGGCCCTGCAGTGGATGGCGCCCGAAGGCTGCCCGGGGGTAGAGGTGCGTGCGTGGGGCTCGCCCGTGCCGGCCGCGCACGAGACGCCACCCGATGTGATGCTGGAGGCCTTCGGTTGCGAAATTGCTCCTGAATTCATAGCTTACAGCGCTTACCAGGCAAGCACAAGGGGGCAAAAACCCGTCTGGATCAATCTTGAATACCTGTCCGCAGAAGGCTATGTGGAGCGCAACCACCGCCTGCCCTCGCCCATCCTCTCAGGCCCGGCCGCGGGATGGACACGCTGGTTTTTCTACCCCGGATTCACCGCTGGCACGGGCGGCCTGCTGCGCGAACCGGACCTGTTGGAGCGCCGCAACGCGATGGACGCCACCGCCTGGCGTGCCGCGCAGGCTGCCAGTGCTATCAGTGACCCTTGTGACGCCAGTGACGTCAGTACGCTCGATCCGCAACGCTGGATCTCGCTTTTTTGCTATGAGCCCCCGGCCCTGCCCGACTTGCTGGCGCAATGCACAAAAACCCCCACGCACCTTCTCGTCACGCCCGGCCGTGCCACGCAGGCCGTGTACAACGCCGTGGGCCATTTATTTAACGAAAACGGCTGCCAGCCCTTGATGGAAAAGCGCGATCTGCTATCCATTTCGTATCTTCCCCACTGCACCCAACCTGCGTTTGACGACATGCTGTGGGCCTGCGACCTGAACCTGGTGCGCGGCGAGGACTCCCTGGTGCGGGCGCTGTGGGCCGGGCAGGCGCTGGTGTGGCAGATTTACCCGCAGCACGACAACGCCCACCACGACAAACTCATGGCTTTTCTCGACTGGCTGAAAGCCCCGCCCTCGCTGCGGCGGTTTCACGCTGCTTGGAACGGGCTGGACAACACACCGCTGGTGATGCCCGACGCTGTCACCCTGGCCGAATGGACGGCCTGCGTGCAGGCGGCCCGCGCACAACTGCTGATGCAGGACAACCTGGTGGCGCAACTTTGGCGCTTTGTGCGCGAAAAACGGTAAAATCCAAGGCTTTGCGCAAACAAGGCGCGGCACACCGGTGCCCCGCCTTTGCGCATTTTCGCCGCGGAACATGCATCGGCACGGCGCGCCTTCTTCCCTGAAGGCCACCAGCGAGCGCGTTGAGCGGCCCCAACCCAAGCAACCTGCTATGAAAATCGCTCAAGAAATCCGCGCCGGCAACGTCATCATGCACGGCAAGGACCCCATGGTCGTCCTCAAGACCGAATACGCACGCGGCGGTCGCGGCGCTGCCACCGTGCGCATGAAGCTCAAAAGCCTGATCGGCAACTTCGGCACTGAAAACGTGTTCAAGGCCGACGACAAGATCGACAACGTGATCCTGGACAAGAAGGAGTGCACCTACTCCTACTTTGCCGACCCGATGTACGTCTGCATGGACACCGAGTTCAACCAGTACGAAGTCGAAGCCGAAAACATGGGCGACGCACTGAACTACCTGGAAGACGGCATGACGCTGGAAGTGGTGTTCTACGACGGCAAGGCCATCTCGGTCGAGCTGCCCACCAGCGTCGAACGCGAAATCACCTGGACCGAACCCGCCGTCAAGGGCGACACGTCCGGCAAGGTGCTCAAGCCCGCCAAGATTGCCACCGGCTTCGAAGTGCCCGTGCCGCTGTTCGTATCGCAAGGCGACAAGATTGAAATCGACACCCGCACCGGCGAATACCGCAAGCGCGTGTAAGCATGTCTCATGCAGCAAAAAGGCTTCCCTCGGGAAGCCTTTTTTCTTGGTGTGCCTGCTGGCGTGGCGCTGGTTGGTGCCATGGCAGTACTTCACCAGTGCTATTGAAAAATGAGCTGGTAGCGCTTTCCAATCAATGGTTTCAATGTAAAAACAGCATGAAATCCAATGGAGAAAACCGCTAGCTGCTCACTTTTTAGATGGGCTGCGCCACCAGGTCGTGGCCCTGCACACCCACAATGCGTGCGCGGGTGAACTCGCCCACCTTCATCTGCTTGCTGATTTTTTCGGGCGGCAGCAACTGCACGGTGCCGTCAATCTCGGGCGCATCAGCGTAGCTGCGGCCCACGCCGCCCTTGCGCCCCATGGCGGGGGCGTGGTCCACCAGTACCTGCATGGTTGCGCCCACGCGGCGCTGCAGCTTGGCGACCGATACCTCTTCGGCCACTGCCATGAAGCGCGCGCGGCGCGCCTCGCGCTCCTCCAGGGGCAGCATGCCGGGCAGGCTGTTGGCCTCGGCGCCATTCACGTCGCTGTAGGCAAAGCAGCCCGCGCGGTCGATCTGCGCCTCGCGCATGAAGTCGAGCAGGTGCTGAAACTCTTCTTCGGTCTCGCCGGGGAATCCCGCAATGAAGGTGCTGCGGATCACCAGCTCGGGGCAGGCCTCGCGCCAGCGCTGGATGCGATCGAGGTTCTTCTCGCCGCTGGCCGGGCGCTTCATGCGCTTGAGCACGTCGGGGTGGCTGTGCTGAAAAGGCACGTCCAGGTAGGGCAGCACCAAACCTTGCGCCATCAGCGGAATGATCTCATCCACGCTCGGGTACGGGTACACATAGTGCAGGCGAACCCAGGCACCATAGGGCGCAGCCATCTCACCCAGGGACTGCACCAGCTCCAGCAGGCGCGTCTTGACGGGCTTGCCGTCCCAGAAACCGGTGCGGTATTTCACGTCCACGCCGTAGGCCGAGGTGTCCTGGCTGATGATGAGCAGCTCTTTGACACCGCCTTCGAACAGCGCCCGGGCCTCTTTCAGCACATCGCCAATGGGGCGCGACACGAGGTCGCCGCGCATGGACGGGATGATGCAGAAGGTGCAGCGGTGGTTGCAGCCCTCGCTGATCTTCAGGTAGGCGTAGTGGCGCGGCGTGAGCTTGATACCCGCCTCGCCAAAGGCGCCGGGCACGAGGTCGAGAAAGGGGTCGTGCGGCTTGGGCAGGTTGCGGTGCACGGCGTCCATCACCTCCTGCGTGGCCTGCGGGCCGGTCACGGCCAGCACGCTGGGGTGCATTTGCTGCACCAGGTTGCCACCGCCCTCGCCCGAGCGCGCGCCCAGGCAGCCGGTGACGATGACCTTGCCGTTCTCGGCCAGGGCGTCGCCAATGGTGTCCAGGCTCTCTTTGACGGCGTCGTCAATGAAGCCGCAGGTGTTGACGATGACCAGGTCCGCGCCTTCAAAGGTCTTGGAGGTCTGGTAACCCTCGGCGCTGAGTTGCGTGAGGATAAGTTCGGAGTCGGTCAGGTTCTTGGGGCAGCCGAGGCTGACAAACCCGACCTTGGGGGTTTTTGTGGGGGAGAGTGCTTCGCTCATATTCCCGTATTGTCCCAGTTCCGGCGACCCGGCAGTCCGGACAGTGGGATTGAGGCGCAAATCAGCGCTTGAGACCAAAGGCGCCCAGCATCTGCTCGGTCTGCTTTTGCATCTGCTCCTGCATCTGGTTGAGCATCGATTGCGATTGCTCCACGTAGTTGCCCATCATGCCCTTGAGCATGGGCGACTGCAGGCTCATGAACTGCGCCCACATTTCGGGTGTGACGTTTTGCGACTGTTCGGCCAGCTTGGCCTGCACATCAGTGAAAGCCTGCACGTTCTTTTCCAGGTAGGCCCCCATGAAGCCCTGCATCGCATGGCCATAGAAACGGATGATGTTGGCCAGCACCGCCTCGGTAAACATGGGTGCGCCACCAGCCTCTTCTTCGAGGATGATCTGCAGCAGAATGCTGCGCGTGAGGTCTTCGCCCGTCTTGGCATCGCGCACCACCACATTCTGGTGGGCCATGACGAGTTGACGCACTTCGGCCAGGGTGATGTAGGTGGAGGTATCGGTGTCGTAGAGGCGGCGGTTCGGGTATTTCTTGATCACGCGCTGCGCTGTCTTGGCGGCGGGGGCGCTTTTCTTGTCGGGCACTACGGACTCCTCGGGCGCAAGGCCCATTTATTGCAGTGCAGCAGATTCTAGAGAGTGATAGCCCCCTCTCCGGCAAAGGAATACCCTGATGAGTCCGAGCGGGCTATTCCCACCGACCTTGCACCATGGCGGCAGCAATCGCGCGAGTGGGAGTGTGCTTTGGTGCGCTGCCACCGCATGCGTCACTAAATCCGGGCTGGCTCACCACGCAATTCAGCGAGGCAGGCTGCGGTCTTTGGTGGCGTCGGTAACTGTGGGCGCAACGTCTGCATCGACCGTGCCTTCCGGATTCGTCAGCTCGCCGGCGGCACCGCCACTGATCGCGCCAGCCACTGCGCCAAGCGTGCCACCGACCAAGACACCAACCGGACCTGCAACCACGGCACCAACGGCCGCACCCGCAGCCGAACCCGCCACAACACCGCCACCGATCAAGGCAGACTTCGATTCCCGCTCGGTCTCTTCGGGAGTGAGCCCAACCTGGGCTGCGGGAGTCGGATCCTGGGACGGCACACCATGCCCGGGAACAGCCTGCTCGGCAAGGTCTGGGTCAACCGGTTGTACGCTCGTCGGCTGAGAAGTCAATGAGTTCATGTGTGCTCCTGGGGAAGTGGACGGGGACGCGAGCGAAAACGCTCGCTTACCACCGTTGTAAATTCCACACTGCGCTCTTTGCGTGGTCCAAGAGGCTGTGGCACCGTCAGACAGCATCCCGCGGCACCGCCACCGGTGGCGCACGCCATTAGGGGCCCACAACGAGGTTTGCCAGTAGCCTTTCCACCGGCGCCCGCGAAAGAACCATTGGGGCAACGTTCGCTCGTGCAAACGACAGCACATGGCATGTACGTACCGCCCCCGTGGCAGATCACCCATCGAGCGCATTGCCGCCCCGATAAAACCCGATTGATCTGCGGCACCAATAAAAAAGCCTTCCAAATCGTTGATTTGGAAGGCTTTGACCAATGGTTAGTTGGTAGGCGCGATTGGACTCGAACCAACGACCCCCACCATGTCAAGGTGGTGCTCTAACCAGCTGAGCTACGCGCCTGTCGTTGTTTAGATTTCAATTATAGCCATAAAAATCAGGCTGTTTGGCTGACGCTTCAACAAATCTTGGTGAAGAGCCCCCGTCAACTTTCGCGGATACGGCGCACGCAGCTCAGCGCCGCCGTGCAGAGCGCACTCCGGCAACGCCGCCCACAATGCCCAGCACCTTGTTAAGGCGGCCTGAATCGGCAACCTCCACGGTGAAAGTCATCCAGGCGGTGCCCTTGACCGACTGGGTCTGCACACCAATGACATTGGTCTTCTCGCGGGCAAAAACTTCCGAGATATCGCGCAACAAGCCCTGGCGATCGGCCGCCTCCACCGCGACGTCCACCGGGTACACCGCAGCACCCGCCGACGGTTTGTGAGCGCCCCATTCGACTTCGATCACCCGTTCGGCGTTGCGCGTCGCCATCTCGCGAAAATTGCTGCAGTCTGCGCGGTGCACGCTCACGCCCTTGCCCCGGGTGACAAAGCCACGGATATCGTCGGGTGGCGCAGGCTTGCAACACTTGGCCAGTTGCGTCATGAGCGAGTCGATGCCCACCACCAGCACGCCGCCTTTGGGCGCTGAGTCGTTGGTGCGGGTCTTCTTTAGCAGCAGGTAATCGTCGTGCTGCAGCACGGGCTCTGGCGGTCGAAAAAGGGTTTCAATGCTGCGCAGTGAAAACTCGTCCTTGCCCACCACCTCGAACAGTGCATCGGCCGACTTGAACCCCAGCTGCACCGCCAGATCGTCCAGTTTCATGGCCGTCTTGCCTTCGCGCTGCAGCAGTTTTTCAACCGCCTCGCGCCCGCGCGCCACCGTTTCATTGGTGGCCTGGGCATTGAACCAGGCACGCACCTTGGCCTTGGCCCGGTTGCTGGTGAGGTAGCCCAGTTCGGCATTGAGCCAGTCGCGCGAGGGGCGGCCTTCCTTGACGGTGGAGATTTCCACGGTCTGGCCGTTTTGCAGCGGGGTATTAAGGGGCACCATGGCGCCATCCACCCGGGCACCCCGGCAGCGATGGCCCAAGCTGGTGTGCACCGCGTAGGCAAAATCGACCGGTGTGGCGCCCTGGGGCAACTCCACCACCGCCGCATCGGGGGTCAGCACGTAGATACGATCGTCAAAAAGACCCCGGTTTTGCGCTGTGCCGACCAGGTCGCGCTCCCACGCCAGCAACTGGCGCAACACCGCGATCTTGGCGTCGTAATCGCCGGTGGCCGACACGCCCGCATATCCTTTGCTGCCCGCCTCTTTATAGGCCCAGTGCGCGGCCACGCCATGCTCGGCATGGTCGTGCATGGCCTGGGTGCGGATCTGGATTTCGATGGGCTTGCCAGCAGCGTCGCGCACGATGGTGTGCAGCGACTGATAACCATTGGGCTTGGGGCGTGCGATGTAGTCATCGAACTCTTCCACGACGGGTGTGAACTGCTCGTGTACCCAGCTCAGGGCCGCATAGCAGTCCTTGACCGATGGCACCACCACGCGCAAGGCCCGGATGTCGAGCACCTGGTCAAAATTGAGCGACTTGCCGCGCATTTTTTTGACGATGCTATAGATATGCTTGGGCCGCCCCTGCACGCTGGCGCTGATGCTGCGCGCGCGCAGGTCGGACTCCAGCCGGGCGCGCAGCTGCTCCATGTAGACCTCGCGCTCGCCGCGCTTTTCGTCGAGCAGGTGCGCAACCTCTTTGTAGGTCTCGGGCTCCAGGAAGCGAAACGACAGATCCTCCAGCTCCCATTTCACCTGCCAGATGCCCAGCCGGTTGGCCAATGGTGCAAACACCTGCAGCGATTCGCGCGCCAGGCTGGGCGACACCGGGGTTTTGCTGGCGGCATGAAAGCGCAGCGTTTGCAGGCGCGAGGCCAGGCGCAGCATGACCACGCGCAGGTCGCGCGAGAACGCCAGCAGCATCTTGCGCACGTTTTCGGTCTGCACCGCCGGGTCGTCCACCTGCTGCGCACCACGCGCCTGCCGCTGCACACGCATCAGATTGGTGGTTTCCACCGCCAGGGCCGCAAAGTTGTCGCCAAAGGCCTTGGCGATCACCTCACGGGGTTTGTTCAGGTGTCCGCAGGCATACACCAGGTAGCCAGCCGCCTGCATGGCGTCCGATCCGCCAATGGCTTTGAGGATGGCGGCCACGGCGTCGGCATGGGCCAGCGTGTTTTCACCGGAATCGAGCATCTCGCCCGCCATAAGGGGCTCGGCAAAGGCGCGAGCGCGCGCCAGGGCATTGACCTGCTCTGGCAGTGTGTGGGCCGTTGCGGCGAGGAGTTGCGGCAGGGTGTCAGCCGCAGGTGCCTGCGCAGCGGCGGCCGGCGGGTACGTTTTCATGCGGCCACCGTTGCTTCGGGGGCCAGCAAAAACTCTGAAACAACATGCACCTGGTCTTGCGCCATCAAGGTAGGGGCATGCCCCACACCTTCAAACTCGACCAGCTTTGCCATCGGCCCACGGTGCACCATGGCCTGGGCGGTCTCTGGCGAAAGCAGGTCAGACTGCGCGCCCCGCAGCAGCAGTGTGCGCGCGTGGATGCGGTCGTACAGCTGCCACAGCTGCATTGCACTTGCGGCAGAAACCTCGGGCGTCATGGCCTTGAAGGCCTGCGCGATGGCCGGGTCGTAGTGCATGGCCAGGCCGCCATCCGGCAAGGTACGCACCATGTGCCGCGACAGCTCCAGCCACTGCTGGGCGGTGTGCGGACCAAAGCTGGACGACATGATCCACATGGCATCGGCGGCCTGCTGCAGCGAATCAAACCGAACCGGCGCTCCCAGATACTGGCCGATACGTTGCAAGGCGAGCCATTCGATGGCGGGGCCGACGTCGTTGAGCACCAGCCGGCGCACCGGCACGCCCAGCGGCCACAGGCTTCCCACGGCCTTGGCAGAACCGCCGGCCGATTCAGCGGGCTCACCGGCCACGCCCAGCCCGGGCTGGCCACACAGGGCCATGCCGATCAGCCCGCCCATGCTGGTGCCCACCCAGTCCAGCTTCTGCACAGGGGCCTGCTGCTGCAACTGACCCAGCAAAGCCAGCATGTCGGCCGCGTATTGGGGTACCTGGTAGCCAGCGGGGTCGGCCAGCCAGTCGCTTTGACCCCGACCAACCACGTCCGGGCAGATGACCCGGGCATGGCGGCTGAGCGCACGCGCCAGGGTATCGAAATCCCGCCCCTGCCGCGTTAGACCATGCACACACAGCACCACGTGCGGATGGTCCGGGTTGCCCGTGCCGTTCCACTCCCTGTACGCCATGCGATGCTGCGCGGGAGGGCTGGCCAGCGCGCCGGAAAAGGGGCCCGCCGCAGAGGCAGCGCCCGGGCACAGTACGTAGTTCAGCGTAGGTTCAATCATGGGTGCAGGATCCGGCAACAGCGTTCGATAATTGCTGCGTTGCATCGTAATTCATTCGGAGAGACTCCCATGCTTAAAGGCAAAACCGCACTCGTTACCGGCTCCACCAGTGGCATTGGTCTGGGCATCGCCAAGGCCCTCGCCCGCCAGGGCGCCAACATCGTGCTCAATGGTTTTGGCGATGTGGACGGCCCACGCGCCGAGGTGCTGGCCGCCGGTCAGTCGGCAGGTGTCCAGGTGGCCTACCACGGCGCCGACATGAGCCGCGCAGCCGATATCGAGGACATGATGAAGTCCGCTGCATCGCAGTTCGGTCGTGTGGACATCCTCGTGAACAACGCCGGCATCCAGCACGTGGCGAGCATCGAAGATTTTCCGGTGGAGCGCTGGGACGCGATCATCGCCATCAACCTTACAAGCGCCTTCCACACCTCGCGGCTGGCCCTGCCCGCCATGCAGGCGGCCAACTGGGGGCGCATCATCAACGTGGCCTCGGTGCACGGGCTGGTGGGCTCGGCGCAAAAATCGGCCTACGTGGCGGCCAAGCACGGCATCGTGGGCCTGACCAAGGTGACGGCGCTCGAAAATGCGGCCTCTGGCGTCACTTGCAACGCCATTTGCCCCGGCTGGGTGCTGACGCCGCTGGTGCAAAAACAGGTGGATGCCAAGGCGGCAGAGCGCGGCATCACCAACGAAGAAGCCAAGCGCCTGCTGCTGGGCGAAAAAGAGCCTTCCATGCAATTCACCACGCCCGAAGAGCTGGGTGAGCTGGCGGTGTTCTTTTGCTCTCCGGCCGCCAACAACGTGCGTGGCGTGGCGTGGAACATGGACGGCGGCTGGACAGCCCAGTAAGCGGGCCACCAGATCAACGGGGCAGCGGCGGGCAGAAGTCGGCGGCGCAGCATTAACAGGCAGCCACAGCCTGCCGCCATGCCCACCACAGACGCTATCATTTCAATAGCTTTTAGCGCTTACCCCATAAGGGCTAGAGGCCATTTTAACGTTAAATACACCCCTGGCCCATCTTTCGGCCAGCGTCAGCGCATCTGCACCGAGCCCGAGACGTTGACAACCACCTGCGCCTTGCCCGCTTCCACCGGCACCGGCGCGTCCGAATACGCTGCCGATTTGGCCTCCATGGCCATTGCGCGCGGGCGGGGGCCGGGAGACATCTCGTTGCTGTTCACAGACACCTCGCGCAGGCTGTAGTTGGCAAAGCCAAACCCGCGGCTCAAATCGGCGGCGCGCGCCTTGAACTGCTCGATGGCCAGGGTCTGGGCCTCGCCCTCCACCTTAGCGCGGGCCTCGCGTGACAAGGCAAACCCCACTTGGCTGATGGCCATGGTCTGGATTTTTCCTGCCGTGGCTGTGATGCGGGCAAAGTCTCGGCCCTCCAGCACCAGCTCGGCCCGGCCCTGCCAGCCATTGATCTTGCCGTCCTTGCCGTAGCGCGGGTACAGCCCGAAGGGGCCCGTACGCACGTCCATTTGCCCGGACTGCGCATTGCGCTTGGCCTCCGCCAGTGCAGCATCCAGCGCCTGCTTGAGCTGTGCCTGCGTGGAAGCCGCGTCTGCGCCCTCTTTGCTCGTGGACAGCGCCAGCACCAGCAAATCCTGCTGCACCTCAACCGTTCCAGAGGCTGAGAGTTGCACCACATTGCGTGGTTCGGCGGTTTGGGAATTTTGAGAAAAAGCAGCCCCAGCGCACACCATAAAAGCGCTGGCAGCTATCAAACGAATAGCATTTTTCATGTCAAAAAGTCCTTGCGATCAACGCACTGCACCACACCGGTGCTGCACAGGCTTCGACAGTAACCGCTGCAGATGCCGGCCTTCATGAACCGTGCGTGAGCGGCCTGCACACCGGGGCAAAACTTGTAACAGTTGGTCAAACACCGGGCAGAAACCCGAACTTCCGGGCTGAAGCTGGTCAGAATTGGCTCTGTTACAAATTGGACCTGCAATCACCATGGCTACAACAACCAACCGTACCGACAAGATTCTGGTGGTGGATGACGATGCACGCATCCGCGATCTGCTGCGCCGCTACCTGACCCAGGAAGGCTTTGAAGTCATGGTCGCCGAAGACGGCAAGGCGCTCAACCGCCTGCTGCTGCGCGAAACGGTGGACCTCATCGTGCTTGACCTGATGATGCCCGGCGAAGACGGTCTGTCCATTTGCCGCCGCCTGCGTGCCGCCAACGACCGCACGCCCATCATCATGCTCACCGCCAAGGGCGAAGACGTGGACCGCATCGTGGGCCTGGAAGTGGGCGCCGATGACTATCTGGGCAAGCCCTTCAACCCCCGCGAACTGCTGGCGCGCGTGCATGCCGTGCTGCGCCGCCGCCCTGCGCAAGAGGCGCCCGGCGCCCCCTCGGGCGACAACGAAGTGGTCACCTTCGGCCCCTTCACGTTTGACCTGGGCACGCGCGCGCTGCAGCGCAATGGCGAAGAGCTGCCGCTGACCACGGGCGAATTCGCCATGCTCAAGGCCCTGGTGCGACACCCGCGCCAACCCCTGTCGCGCGAAAAGCTCGCCCTGCTGGCGCGCGGCCGCGAGTTCGAGCCCTTCGACCGAAGCCTGGATGTGCAGGTGTCGCGCCTGCGCAAACTGGTAGAAGTAGACGCCGCCGCACCACGCTACATCCAGACGGTGTGGGGCGTAGGCTATGTTTTCGTACCGGACGGAACGAACTGACCATTTCATGCGCAAATCCGAAGGCCGGCCGGCACCCCGACAGCCGGTGACCGCACCATCCGACGCCACCAGTCCCGCCCCCCTGGAGTCCCTGCGCCGCGCGCGCGAGCAGCGTGCGCGCGTGGGGCTGAACCTGTTCTGGCGCACTTTTTTCCTGCTGGCGCTGCTGCTGGTGGGCAGCATCCTTGCCTGGCTGCAAACGCTGCGCGCCCTGGAGTTTGAGCCGCGCACGTTGCACACGGCCCAGCAGATTGCGTCGCTGGTCAACCTCAGCCGTGCAGCGCTGGTGCACGCGGATGCCATCGCGCGCGTGTCGCTCATCAAAACCATGGCCGACCAGGAAGGGGTGCGCATCCTGCCGCGCGAGCCGGGCGACAAATTCACGTTGCTCGACAGCACTGCACTGGGTAACCGCCTGACCCACGAGCTCACCCAGCGCCTGGGCCCTGACACCATCGTGGCCCAGAACGTGAACGGAGAAAATGGCCTGTGGGTTGGTTTCAACATCAATGGCGACCCCAACTGGTTGCTGATGGACCGCTCGCGCTTCAGCCCCGCCGGCGGCCGCACCTGGCTGATCTGGCTCATCACGGCAGGCGCCCTTTCGCTGGCCGGCGCTGCTGCCATTGCCCGGCTGATCAACCGGCCTCTCAAGCAGCTTTCGTATGCCGCCAACCGCGTGCGCGATGGTGATTTCGCCGCCAGCCGCCTCGACGAAGAAGCGGTGACCAGTGAAATCCGCGAAGTGAACATCGGCTTCAACCGCATGGCACAAAAGCTTGCCAAGCTGGAGCAGGACCGCGCCGTCATGCTGGCCGGCATTTCGCACGACCTGCGCACGCCGCTGGCGCGCCTGCGGCTCGAAACCGAAATGAGCGTGGTGGATGAAATCGCACGCGAGCACATGGTGGCCGACATCGTGCAGCTTGACGCCACCATCGACAAGTTTCTTGATTACGCACGCCCCGACCACGTCACGCTCACCCCCGTCAACCTGCACGGCGTAGTGTCGTCCTGCGTTTACGCGGTGCAGGACCACCGCGAGCTGCAGATCACCATGGAGATCCCGGAAGACCTCAACGTGTTGGCGGACGAGGTGGAACTGGCGCGCGTGATTTCCAACCTGCTGGAGAACGCACGCCGCTATGGCAAGACGGTGGACACCGCCGTCACCCACGTGGACATTGCCGCCAAGGGCCGCGAAAACTGGGTATTGATCAAGGTGCGCGACCATGGCACCGGCGTGCCACCCGAGCAGTTATCCAACCTGACCAAGCCCTTCTTTCGCGGCGACTCGGCGCGCACCGCAGCCGCTGGCGCCGGGCTGGGCCTGTCGATCGTGGACAAGACGGTGCAACGCATGGGTGGCATTTTTGCGCTGGCCAATTCCACCAGCGGCGGGCTGGTGGCGCATATCCAGCTGCAGCGGGCCCCCAACCTACCCGAGGGGGAAGACCCCAAGCAACGCCTGCAGCGCCCTGCCATCAAGCGGCAACTCCCGCGCCGCCGGGCTGAGGACCACGCGGACTGACTGCTCTGCAGCGCCAGCCAGCGGCACGGGGCCTTCATCGCCTGTGCCGACAAGCCATGATTGCAAGGACAGGGCAATGCAATGGCGCACATTGCCTGGCCCGCAGCCCATGCCGACAGGGTCAGGCCTTGAACAGCAACACCACGGCGCGCGCCTCCATGGCCAGCCCCTGACCTACCGGGCCCAGGCGCTCGGCGGTCTTGGCCTTGACGTTCACCTGCGCTTGCCCCACCCCCGCGGCGGCCGCAATGCACACGCGCATGGCAGGAATATGGGCGGCAAGGCGCGGCGCCTGCGCAACCACGGTGCTGTCGATGTTGCCGATGTCGTAGCCCGCCGCGCGCACCCGGCGCGCCGCCTCCGCCAGCAGCACACCCGAATCTGCTCCGCGAAATGCCACGTCGGTGTCCGGAAAATGGCTGCCGATGTCGCCCAGTGCAGCAGCCCCCAGCAAGGCGTCGGTGATCGCATGCAACAGCACGTCTGCATCCGAATGGCCCAGCAGGCCCATGGAATGGGCAATCTCCACCCCGCCAATCACCAGCCGGCGCCCGGGCACGAGCGCATGCACATCCCAGCCTTCGCCAATCCTGAAATTCATCGAGTCACCTTCACCCACGCGGGGTTCAAAACATGGTCTTTTTGCCAACCGCTGGGGCCACCTGCCCGCGCGCGCCACCAAAACGATCGAGCGTGGCGCCATGCGCGCGCTGCGCCAACACGGCGGCCGCCAGGGCAAAGTCGTCCGGATAGGTCACCTTGAAGTTTTGTGCCCCACCGGGTACCAGCCGCGGGTGCAGGCCCATCGCCTCCATGGCACTGGCTTCGTCGGTGGCACCCGAACCCACACGCTCGATGGCCGCTTTGAGCGGGCCCATGCGGAACATCTGGGGGGTCTGGGCCAGCCATTTATCGCTGCGGTCCACGGTGGACGCCACGCGCACGCCGCCGGGCCCGTCAATCGATGTTTTGAGCGTGTCGGCCAGCTTGTGGGCCAGCAAACCGCCCACACCATCGTGCTGGCAGGTATCCATCAGCGTATCGATCTGTGCGGACGTCACCAGACAGCGCGCTGCGTCGTGCACCAGCACCCAGTCGTCGGGCTGTGCCCCGCGCTCCTCAAGCGCCCGCAAGCCACCCAGCACGGTATCTGCGCGCGTGGGGCCACCGCATTCCACCGTGAAAAAGGCAGGGTGGGCGTAGGCGTCCAGAAAATGATCGCCCGGCGCCACCGCCACCAGCGTGCCCAGCAAGCGGCTCACCCCGGCAAACGCTGCCAGGGTGTGCATCACCATGGGGTGCCCTGCCACCAAATGGTATTGCTTGGGCAGGGCCGGGTTGGCAGATGCCGCGGCTGGCGTGGCAGCAGGAGGCACGGCACGCAAGCCCATGCCCGCACACGGCACCAGCGCCCAAAAACGCCCCTGGGTGGACAAGGGAGCGAGCGGTGGGTGCAGGAGCGAAGCAGTCATGTGTCGCTCATTCTAAAATCTCCCGCTGCCCACCCATCCAGCCCGTGCGCGTTTTGCGCCCCAGGGGATGCGGCGGGCCCAGACGACACCGTCCGCATGGAACTGCCCAAACTCTCCCCCGGAAAACGTTTCACCCTGCCCCGCCCCCTGGGCAGCGCAGATTCGCTGCTGCTGGCCCGCCTGGCCGAGCGCGACAAGGCCGGTGGCCGCACCACCGCCATCGTCACGGCCGACGCCACCGATGCGCAGCGCCTCATCGACGAGATGGCTTTTTTTGCGCCCGCCCTGCGCTGCGCGCTGTTTCCCGACTGGGAAACCCTGCCCTACGACACCTTCTCGCCGCACCAGGATTTGATCAGCGAGCGGCTGGCCACGCTGTGGCGCATCAGCCAGGGCGAAGCCGACGTGGTGCTGGTGCCCGCCACCACGGCGCTGTACCGGCTGGCTCCACCGTCCTTCCTGGCGGGCTACACCTTCCACTTCAAGGTCAAGCAAAAGCTCGACGAGGCGAAGTTCAAGGCCCAGCTCACGCTGGCGGGCTATAGCCATGTATCGCAGGTGGTGAGCCCGGGCGAGTACGCCGTGCGCGGCGGGCTGATTGATTTGTTCCCCATGGGCTCGCTGGTGCCCTTCCGCGTGGACCTGTTCGACGACGAAATCGACTCCATCCGCACCTTCGACCCCGACAGCCAGCGCAGCCTGTACCCCGTTCCCGAGGTGCGCCTCTTGCCAGGCCGCGAGTTCCCCATGGACGACGAGGCGCGCGCCAAGTTCCGAAGCCGCTGGCGAGAAATGCTGGAGGGCGACCCGACCAAGAGCCGCATCTACAAGGACATGGGCGCGGGCGTGGCCACGGCCGGTATCGAGTACTACCTGCCACTGTTCTTTGACGACACGGCCACGGTGTTCGACTACCTGGGAGGCGAAGCCACGGTGGTACTGCATGGCGACCTTGAACCGGCCTTCCAGCGCTTCTGGCAGGACACGAAAGACCGCTTTCGCCTGATCCAGGGCGACCCTGAGCGCCCCGCGCTGCCACCCGAGTCGCTGTTCCTCTCCGTGGACCAGTTCTACACGCGCGCCAATCTGCACGCGCAACTGTCGCTGCGCCCAGGTGTGCAGGATGTGGATGACAACCCGCACTTTCAGAACCTGGGTGACCTGTCGGTGGTGCGCGGGGCCGAGGACCCGCTGGCCCGCCTGCACGCGCACATCCGCAACACGCAACACCGCGTGCTGCTGTTGGCCGAAAGCGATGGCCGGCGAGAGAGTTTGCTCGACTTCTTGCGCGCCAGCGGGGTAAACCCTCCGGCGTTCGATTCGCTGGCCGAGTTCCAGGGCGACACCACCGAAAAGGTGGGTATCGCCACGGCAGCCCTGAACGCGGGCTTCAGCTGGATCGAGGACGGCATCGACTTCGTGACCGAGACCGAGCTGTTCGCCGCAGGCCCCACCACGCGCCGGCGCAAGAAGCAGGAACAGGTGAGCGACGTCGAGGCGCTGATCAAAGATCTGGCCGAGTTGAACGTGGGCGACCCCGTGGTGCACAGCGCCCACGGCATCGGTCGCTACCGCGGCCTCGTCAACATGGACGTGGGCAACAAGAACCCCGACGGCACGCCCGCCATGCAGGAGTTTTTGCACCTGGAATACGCCGACAAGGCCGTGCTGTATGTGCCCGTGAGCCAGCTGCAGCTGATCAGCCGCTACACCGGCGTGAGCGCCGACGAAGCCCCGCTGCACAAGCTGGGCAGCGGCCAGTGGGAAAAAGCCAAACGCAAGGCCGCCGAGCAGGTGCGCGACAGCGCGGCCGAGTTGCTCAACATCTATGCCCGCCGCGCTGCGCGCGAGGGCCACGCCTTCCGCTACAGCGCGCAGGATTACGAGACTTTTGCCAACGACTTCGGCTTTGAAGAAACCGCTGACCAGAACGCAGCCATCCACGCAGTGATCCAGGACATGATCAGCCCCCGCCCCATGGACCGCCTGGTCTGCGGAGACGTGGGCTTTGGCAAGACCGAGGTCGCCCTGCGTGCCGCCTTTGTGGCCGTCACGGGCGGCAAGCAGGTGGCGTTTCTGGCGCCCACCACGCTGCTGGCCGAGCAGCACTACCAGACGCTGGTAGACCGCTTCAGCAAATGGCCGGTGAAGGTGGCCGAGGTCTCGCGCTTTCGCTCGGGCAAGGAGATCACCGCCGCCATCAAGGGCATTGGCGATGGCACGGTAGACATCGTGGTGGGCACGCACAAGCTGCTCAGCGAATCGACCAAGTTCCACAACCTGGGCCTCTTGATCATCGACGAGGAGCACCGATTCGGTGTGCGCCACAAGGAGGCGATGAAGCAGTTTCGCGCCGAAGTGGACGTGCTTACCCTCACGGCCACGCCCATCCCGCGCACGCTGGGCATGGCGCTCGAAGGCCTGCGCGACCTGTCGGTCATCGCCACCGCGCCGCAGCGGCGCCTGGCCATCAAGACCTTTGTGCGCAGCGAAGGCACGGGCGTGATCCGCGAAGCCGTGCTGCGCGAATTGAAGCGCGGCGGCCAGTGCTACTTTCTGCACAACGAGGTCGAGACGATTGAGAACCGCCGCCAGAAGCTCGAAGAGATATTGCCCGAGGCGCGCATCGCCGTGGCCCACGGACAAATGCCCGAGCGCGAGCTCGAACGCGTGATGCGCGACTTTGTGGCCCAGCGCTACAACATCCTGCTGTGCTCGACCATTATCGAGACCGGCATCGACGTGCCTACGGCCAACACCATCATCATGAGCCGCGCCGACAAGTTTGGCCTGGCGCAGCTGCACCAGCTGCGCGGCCGTGTGGGACGCAGCCACCACCAAGCGTATGCGTACCTGATGGTGCCCGACGTCGAAGGCCTGACCAAGCAGGCACAGCAGCGGCTTGATGCGATCCAGGCCATGGAGGAACTGGGCAGCGGCTTTTATCTGGCCATGCACGATTTGGAGATCCGTGGCGCGGGCGAAGTGCTGGGCGAGAACCAGAGCGGCAACATGCTGGAGGTGGGCTTTCAGCTCTACAACGAGATGCTCTCCGAGGCCGTGCGCTGCCTCAAGGCGGGCAAGGAGCCCGACCTGCTCTCTCCCCTGTCCGTCACCACCGACATCAACCTGCACGCCCCGGCCCTGCTGCCCGACGACTACTGCGGCGACGTGCACCTGCGCCTGTCGTTCTACAAAAAACTCGCCACCGCCAAGACGCCCGACCAGATCGACGGCCTGCTCGAAGAAATCGTAGACCGCTTTGGCAAGTTGCCGCCGCAGGCACAAACGCTCATCGATGTGCACCGCCTGCGCGTGCTGAGCCAGCCCTATGGCGTGGTGAAGGTGGATGCCGCGCCCGGCGTCATCACCATCACCTTCAAGCCCCAGCCGCCCGTCGACCCCATGCGCATCATTGAGCTGATCCAGAAGAACAAGCACATCAAGCTGGCCGGCAACGAAAAGCTGCGCATTGAGCGCGAGCTGAAAGACCCCAAAGACCGCGCGCAGATGGTGCGCGACATCTTGCGCAGCCTGGGCCAGCCGCTGGCACAGCCTGTCGCCGCCTGAGCCATGGTGCTGGAAGCTGCGCTCACGGCCATCGCCCTGCTGGTGGCGCTTGGGTTGCGCCCCTGGCGCCTGCTTGGCAGTCGCAAGGCGGCCAACGGGCCCGACCAGGAGCTGTCACCCCTGCTCACACCCTTGCTGGCTACGCTGGTGGTGTTGCCATGGATGTGGGCGCTGCCCACGCTGCATGCCATGCCGCTGCAACTGCAGTGGTCGGGTGCGTGCATGGTGGTGCTAATGCTGGGCTGGCCCCTGGCCATTCCCGTGCTGGTGGTGGTGGGAGTGATCGCCTGCCTGATCTCTCCGGCCATGGGCTGGCCCGAAGCGCTGGGAGCCATCGCCTGGCAAGGCGTAATCCCCGCGACCCTGGCGCTGATGGTGGGGGCGCTGGTGCGGCATTTCATCGGCACGAAGCTCTTCGTCTATGTGCTGGGCCGCGCCTTTCTGGGCACGGTGCTGTGCCTCTTTGCCTCAGGCGCCCTGTCGCAATGGAATGGTCATCTGTTGCCTGGCGTGGGCGACGAGCTCTCACTCGTGGCGCGCTGGCTGATGGCCTGGGGTGATGCGTTTGTCACGGGCATGCTCACGGCCGTGTTTGTGGCCTTCAAACCGCAATGGCTGGCCACCTGGTCCGATCCGCTCTATCTTGGGCATTCGAGGTAGGCGGCGGGCAATCGTTGCACCAGCAATTGACGTAAATCAACGCGCTGGACAGCCTGCGGCGCAATAGTAGTAAACCCATTCAAACAGGAGGGTTTCATGAAATTGCTGACCGATCTTTTTTCCACCGACTACGGCCTGATGAGCATCATCGGCATTTTTTTCATGCTGGGCATGATGGTTTTCTTCATTCGCCTGTTTCTGGGCAAGATGGATGAAAGCGCAAGCAACAGCACATCGGGACAAGCCCCTCGGCCACCAGGCTCCCGCTGACGAACGGTGGACCCGCAGGCGTGGAGCCCAGGCAGGCGGGCTAACATTGCGGCTTTCGTATCCGCAACGCTCCGCAGTTTTCCATGACCCACGCCACCGAATTCGCCCCCGGCCTCGTCGTCCAGGGCATTGAGCCTCCGCTGTCCCTGACGAGCTACCAACTCATGGCCTTTGACATGGACTCCACCCTCATCAACATTGAGTGTGTAGACGAAATTGCCGATGCCGCCGGCCGCAAGGCCGAAGTGGCAGCCATCACCGAGGCCGCCATGCAGGGCCTCATCACCGACTACAAGGAAAGCCTGCGCCAGCGCGTGGCCCTGCTCAAAGGGGTCACCGTGGGTCACATGGAACAGGTGTTCGCTGAACGCCTGCGCTTCAACCCCGGTGCCAAGGAACTCATCACCGCCGCCAAGGCCGCTGGCCTGACCACCTTGCTGGTTTCGGGTGGCTTCACATTTTTTGCTGACCGTGTGAAGGCCAGCCTGGGTATTGATTTTGCGCGCTCGAACCGGCTGGAAGTTGAAGACGGCCTGCTGACCGGCCGCATGGTGGACCAGCCCTGGGGTGACATCTGCGACGGCGCGGAAAAGCGCCGTACCTTGCTGGAGATGGCTTCGCTGATGGGCATCGATCCGTCGCAGGCGATTGCCGTGGGCGATGGCGCCAACGACCTGCCCATGATGGGTGCAGCCGGCCTGTCAGTCGCGTACCACGCCAAGCCCGCCGTGCGGGCGCAGGCCAACATTGCGATCAACCAAGGCGGGCTGGACCGCCTTCTGGAAGTGCTGCGGCCCTGAAGCGCTTGCCCGACGCTTCTTTTGAGGCGTTACGCCACCTTGTCCGGTAGCCCCGGCACAAGGGGCTTAGCGGCCAGGCGGCGCGATGTGGGCATCGCCACCACGCTCTGGGGATCGGCGAGCAGATCGGCCAGCGTCACCTTGTCCAGTACGGCAAAGAAGGCCCGCATGGCCTGACCAAGCACCCCCTTGAGATAGCAATGGCTGCTCAGTCGGCATTGGTTGTGCTCGGGGTCAAAGCACTCGACCAGGTTGAAATCGGTTTCGGTGGCACGCACCACGGCACCGATGTTGATGTCGTTTGCAGGCTTCATCAGGCGCATGCCGCCCCCCCGTCCGCGCGTGGTTTCGAGCAGACCCTGGGCTGACAGCTCCTGCACGATCTTGGTCAGGTGGCTGCGCGAAATGTCATAGCTTTCTGCCACCTCGCTGATGGTGACGGGCTGCAAACGCCCTTCAGTGGCCGCGCAATACATCAGCACGCGCAGCGTGTAGTCGGTCCATTGGGTCAGACGCATTGGATTGCTGCAGGTCAATTAAAAGGAATAGTTGGCATGAATTTTATGTCATAAAATATTCATATCAAATGTATCTTTATAGGAACACCCCATGAACGCCCGCCTGGAAACCGCCGCCGCCGCACTGAGTGCCGATCAGCAAATCGGCCAGATTGCAGTACAACTGCCCGGTGCTACCGCCGTCTTCCGCCGTCTGAAACTGGATTTTTGCTGCGGCGGCCAGGTCCCTCTGGCAACCGCCGCTGCTGAGAAAGGCCTGGACGTGAATGCCGTGCTGTCCGAGCTGGCTGCCCTGCAGCGCCCCAGCGCCCTTCCTGGTGTGAGCGAGCCCGGCGCACTGGTGGACCACATCCTCGCGCGCTACCACGACGTGCATCGCGTGCAGTTGCCCGAATTGATTCGCATGGCACACCGCGTAGAAGCCGTGCACCGCGCCAACCCTGATGTGCCTGCCGGTCTGGGTAACCTGCTGGAAGAAATTCAGCAAGAACTGCTGTCGCACATGCAAAAGGAAGAAGCCATTTTGTTCCCCATGCTCAAGTCGGGCGGCAACCCGTTCGTGAACCAGCCCATCGGCATGATGCGGGCCGAACACGTGGACCATGGCGCAGCGCTTGAGCAGCTGAACGCCCTGACCCATGACGCCACGCCACCTGCCGGCGCCTGCAACACCTGGCGCGCCCTGTACGCGGGCATTGCCCAGTTTGGCGACGACCTGATCAACCACATCCACCTCGAAAACAACGTGCTGTTCCCACAGTTCGAAGCCGCCCAGCAGGCCGCACCTGCGGCACGCGGTGGCTGCGGTGGCACATCGGGCTGCGGATGCAGCTGAGCCCCTCTGCGCCCAGCCCGTCGCCCGGTAGTGGCAATGGCGGCGAGTGGCGCACGCCCAGCGTGGAAAGCCTGACCGAGCTCGTGCACAGCTTTTATGCTGCGGTTCGGGCCGACGCCCTGCTGGGCCCCGTGTTCGAGAATGCCCTGCGTGACCGGTGGGAGCCCCATCTGGCGCGCATGGTCGATTTCTGGAGCACGGTGGCACTGGGCAGCAAGCGTTTTCGTGGCAACGTATTTGGCAAGCACATGGCGCTGCAGGGTGTGACGCCAGCGCACTTTGCCGTGTGGGTGCGCCTGTGGGGCGAGCAGACCGAACGGCTTTTCGCGCCCGAGGTGGCGCGCGACCTGCAGATCACCGCCCACGGCATCGCCCGCAACTTGTTTCTCGGATACTTCGGCACGCAGCCTGTGTTTTGCAATGGTGCCGACGTCGAAGGCGCCTCGTCAGCGGCCGGTCACTAGACTCCTGATTTAATAGCGCAATGCGCTTTATCTACATGGGCTAGAAGCGCATTTCATTCAAATTTAACGCTGGATTGTCGGCCCAGGCTGCACGGCCCTCCCCCCGCGCACTGCAGCGCCCTGACCGCGCATCCAGCGGCCTCGGCCATAGGGTTACCGCTCGGCCCGGACAGGTTCTGGCGCCGGAACATGGGGCCGCACCAGCCGCACCAACAGCCGGGTCCCCTTGCCCACGTCGCCGCGGCTCTCTGCGGTTTCCAGGTTTACCGCCCAGCCTTGGCGAAAGGCCATGTCGCCGCCACCGGAGCGGCTGTTCATGACATTGCCGTAGTTGTACTGGTTGCCCGACCCCGTGCTGACATTGGCAGTGCCCGACCAATGCCAGTCGTGCGGCGCGGCGGGAAACAGCGCCGGGTCAAGCCCCGCCGGGCTGATCGTCTTGTCCACCAGTCGCTTCAGCTCTGGCACGCGCGGCAGCCGCCAGCGCATGCCGTCGGCCTTCCAGCGGGCATTGGCCAAGGCCACGGCTTGCGCATGGTCCAGCCGCTGCGGGGTGCCAGTGCAGGTCTTGCCGTTCCACTGCATGCCCTCCACACAGCGCGGCCACACCAGCCGCGCGCGCAGATCAATGATAGAGGCACCATCCTCTGACGGCACCAGCATGGGCGAGGCGGGCGAGCCGGCCGGGTCTGCCGCCTGGGCGCCTGCAGCAAGCCACATGCCGCCCAGCAACAACCAGGAGGGGCGAACAAATAAAGGCTGTTTCATGGTGCGAGGCTCTCTGGCAAAAAATGGCGGCGGACCGCCTGATGCCCCCCTTGCAGGAACAAGCCCCCGGGAGGCGGTGCGCCTGAAGTATCCCCGACAAACGCGTCCTTCACCCCCGGCCAACGGGGCTGACCCGCATTGCGGGCACAGCACCCGTCTGCCGCCGTGGCCTGCGTCAGCCCGCAACCCCTTGCCACACCCACCACGCCAGCGCCAGCATCATGCAGCCGGTCACAGCGTCCAGCACCCGCCAGGCGCGGGGATTGGCAAACAGCCCCTGCATCCGCCGCCCGGCCAGCGCCAGCGCGGCAAACCACACCAGGCTGGCCGAAGCCGCCCCCATCACAAACACCCACTTGAGACCACCGTCCTGGCGTGCACCAATCGAGCCCACCAGCACCACGGTGTCCAGATAAACATGGGGATTGAGCAGCGTGATCACCGCCAGGGTGCCAATCACGCTGAGCAAACCACGCGGGGCCGCAACGGGCGTGGAGCCAACGCTGGCATCGGGCGCTGTGAAGGCGCGCCACCAGGCAAAAAGGCCATAGGCCAGCAGAAAAACCGCGCCGCCCACACTCAGGTAATAGGCCAGCGTGGGCGAGTGCCCCAGCAACTGCGCCATGCCGGCCACGCCAACGCCAATCAGCAGCGCATCGCTGGCCACACACCACGCGACGCAGGCGCGCACATGCTGGCCACTCACGGCCTGGCGCAGCACATACAGGTTCTGGGCCCCGATCGATACGATGAGCGACAGGCACACGGTAAACCCGGCAAGCCACGAAGAAGAAACATTGGCAGTCCACATGCCACCGATTCTGGACAGCGGCCGTGATTAAGTAAAATTAATTCACCTGAACCAAAGTTAGCAATTCTTCATGCTGGATTACACCGGACTCCAGGCCCTGGCCGCCGTGGTGCGGGAAGGCAGCTTCGAGCGGGCGGCCCGCAGACTGCACATCACACCCTCGGCAGTGTCGCAGCGCATCAAGCAGCTGGAAGAGCGCACGGGCCAGGTGCTGGTGCTGCGCGGCACCCCCTGCACCGGCACCGACGCCGGGCGGCGGCTGTGCCTGCATGTGGAGCAGGTGGCGCTGCTCGAAAACGAACTGCGCCGCACCAACCCGGGCCTGATGCCCGACGGCCATGCCACGCCCCCCACGCTGAAGCTGGCGGTGAATGCCGATTCGCTGTCCACCTGGTTCATGGACGCCATGGCCGCCTTCACCGCCGGGGGCAACGAACTGCTGGACATCCGCATCGACGACCAGGACCACACGGCCCAGCGCATCAAGGAAGGCGACGTGCTGGCCGCCGTCACGGCCAGCGCGGGCAGCATTGCGGGCTGCAATACCTGGCCGCTGGGGTCGGTGCGCTACGTGGCCGCGTCCAGCCCCGCGTTTGTGGCGCGGCATTTTGCGGACGGGGTCAGCGCCGAAGCCATTGGCCGCGCCCCCATGATGACCTTCGACCGCAAGGACCGCCTGCAGGAGCAATGGATGCAGCAGCAGGGGCTGGCCTCGCGCCACAACCCGCCCAAGCATTTTTTGCCGTCCAACAACGGCTTTGTGCGCGGCTGCGAGGTGGGCATGGGCTGGGGCATGCACCCCACGTCGCTGATCCAGCACCAGCTCGACGCCGGCACCTTGGTGGAGTTGCTGCCCGGCACCGGCATGGACATGCCGCTGTATTGGGTGCACGCCCGCTCGGCCCAGACAGGCCTGGAGCGGCTGACCCAGTGCGTGATGGTGGCCGCACGCCAGTGGCTGGTGCCGACCAAGCCCACTTGAGCGCATTGAGGCATCAAAAATAATAGCTGCTTGCGCTTACCAGTATTGGGCTGCAGTCCATTTTTACTCAAAATTGCGCCGCCAGAGCCCGCTGACCGGTGTTTTGAGCACGAGCCGCCTCGAAGGCTCCTTCGGGGCGTGCCTCAGTCGTCCTGCGCGCGTGGGGGCAGCCCGGCGGCAGAGCGCAGGGGTTCGAGCAGCTGCGAAAGGCCGTTGTGGTCGATCTCGTGCATGAGCGCCAGCAAACGCCCCAGATCGCTGCGCGGAAAGCCCTCGCGGGCAAACCAGTTGAGGTAGTTGCCGGGCAGGTCGGCCAGCAAGCGGCCCTTGTATTTGCCATACGGCATGGACACCGTGACCAGGCGCTGCAGCTGGCTGGGGTCCATCATCAGCCCCCCGCGCGCTTGACCTGGTGGCCGAGCTTTTTCAGCGTCTCCACCACACGGTCCACATGGTCACCCTGCACCTCGATCACGCCGTCCTTGACGGTGCCGCCGCTTCCGCACCCGGTCTTGAGCTGCTTGCCCAGTCCGGCCAGCGCGTCGGCATCCAGCGCCACGCCCTTCACCACCGTCACGGCCTTGCCGCCACGTCCCTTGGTTTCGCGCGAAACGCGCACGATGCCGTCGCCCGCTGGCACCGATGCTGCCTTGCACACGCACTGAGCCTGCGGCTGCCGGCAGTCGGGGCACATGCGCCCATGGTCGGTGGAATACACGAGGCCGCCCAGGCCTGCCAGATCACGCAAGGATTTCATGGTGCGGGCCTCAGGGCTGGGGGGTGGCAGGTGTAGGCGTTGGCGCCGGGGCAGGTGCAGGCACCGGGGCGCGCAGCATGTGGAAATTGAGGATGCGCGTGGCCATCACCGTTTCCACAAAAAAGAGCACCAGCGCCAGCAGGAACGACAGAACGCCGCTC
This sequence comes from Acidovorax sp. 35-64-16, assembly GCF_002281195.1. Classification (NCBI taxonomy): domain Bacteria; kingdom Pseudomonadati; phylum Pseudomonadota; class Betaproteobacteria; order Burkholderiales; family Comamonadaceae; genus Acidovorax; species Acidovorax sp. 35-64-16. Next base: position 25,548 of record NZ_NCFM01000006.1, read on the forward strand.
AAAAAGCTTCCCAGTGCCAAAGTGTGGCCGCGAAAGTCGGTGGTCTCTCCAAGAAACAGCAGGATGATGGTCACCCCAATCAGAAACCCGCACAGCGTGAGCAGGCCAATGCAGCCATTGGCCATGCGCCCACGGGTGCGCAGGTAACCCAGCTCCAGCACAGCGCGCTGCAGAAAATCGGCCGAACACCGGAGCCACCGCCAGCTGGATGCTGTGGGTGATGGTGGATGAATCAAGGGCAAGGTTCATGGTGTCGAGAAGGCATTGCGGCGCGCGGCGCGGACGGGTTGCGATTATCGCCACCGCCGCAGGTGGCGCACAATGCACGCCCATAGACGACGCGGTGCAGCGCTCTGCGCCATAGGCACTGCCCACCCTGTCATCGCACTCACAGCCGGTTTTTTGCGGGTTGCACAGTGTGGGGCCATCCGCAAGCAGCCACGCAGTGAACAATGCCGCACGCCAACCGCTGTGCCTGTGGCCCACGATGGGGCGCACAGTTCTCCTTGCCCACCATGATCCGTTGCGCGCTGGCGCCGGGTTCGTGGCCTGAATTTATTTGTCTTACGCCATGCCATTTTCTGCCCTCGGTCTCTCTCCCGCCCTTGTTCAGGCTGCCACTGCCATGGGCTTTGTCGCGCCCACGCCTATCCAGACAGAGGCCATTCCGGCCATCCTGCGCGGCGCCGATGTCGTGGGCTCGGCCCAGACGGGTTCGGGCAAAACGGCGGCCTTTGCCCTGCCCCTGCTGCAACGGCTGCAAGCCGGAGCCACCCCGACGCCACGGCAGGTGCGCGCGCTGGTTCTGGTGCCCACGCGCGAGCTGGCGGCCCAGGTCGGCGAGGTGGTGCGCAGCCTGGCCCAGCACCTGCCCCAGCCAGTGAAAGTGGCCGTTGTGTTTGGCGGCGTTTCCATCAACCCCCAGATGATGGGCTTGCGCGGTGGCGCCGACGTGGTGGTCGCCACGCCGGGACGCCTGCTCGATCTGGTGGACCACAACGCGCTGCAGCTTGCCAGCGTGAACCTGCTGGTGCTGGACGAAGCCGACCGCCTGCTGGACCTGGGGTTTGCCGAGGAACTGCAGCGCACCCTGGCGCTGCTGCCAGCCCGGCGCCAGAACCTGTTCTTTTCGGCCACCTTCCCTGCGGGCGTGCAAACGCTGGCCGACGGCCTGCTGAACGACCCCGTGCGCGTGGCCGTGGCCGACACCCCTGCGAACGAACCGTGCATCGTGCAGCGCGCCATTGCGGTAGATGCCAGCCGCCGCACGCAACTGCTGCGCCACCTGGTGCAGGAGAACGAATGGAGCCGCGTGCTGGTGTTCGTGGCCACGCAATATGCCGCCGAGCATGTGGCCGAGAAGCTCTACAAGGCCGGCATTTTTGCCACGCCCTTCCACGGCGGCCTGAGCCAGGGCGCACGCAAGCAGGTGCTGCAAGAGTTCAAGGACGAGCGCTGGCAGGTGGTGGTGACCACCGACCTGGCCGCGCGCGGCATCGACATTGCCCAGCTGCCTGCGGTGGTGAACTACGATTTGCCCCGGTCTGCGGTGGACTATGTGCACCGCATTGGCCGCACGGGCCGCGCGGGCGAAAGCGGCGTGGCCGTGAGCTTTGTGACAGCCGATGCCGAGGCCCATTTCCGACTGATCGAGAAACGCCAGCACCTCACTCTGCCGCGCGAACAAATCCCCGGCTTCGAGCCCACCGAACTGCCGCCCGAAGGCACATCAGAGGGCACTGGCGGAATCAAGGGAAAGCGGCCCAGCAAGAAGGACAAGCTGCGCGCCGCAGCCGCTGCTGCACAAGCCGCAACAGGCCCGGATGGCGTGTGATCAGTCGGCGTCTTTGACGTTGCTGACGTCGAAGGTGTCGCCGCCCTCGCCTTTTTCGGCCACCTTGGCAGGACGGGCCTGGCGATGCCCGCCCTTGGCCAGAATTTCGACATAAAACTGCGCACCGCCTTCCCGGGCCACGCCGTCAATCAGGCCGATCAGGGCAGCAAGGTGCGCCACTTCGGCGGTTTCGGCCGTGCTGCCGAACTTGCAGTCGAAATCCCAAAAATCTGCCCCGGCGGGCACGGGGCGGCCGCGCTCACGCTTGATGTATTTGCGGATTTCATGCTTGACGGCATCCAGAACGCGGTCGCGGTTCTTGCCTTCAATGTGGAGCTGGAAAGTTTTCTTCATGGGTGATCGTACCGCCTGCGGCAGTGGCACCACCCCGGCCAAGGACTCCACGCCGCGCTGCACACGGCTTTCAATGCCTGCGGACCACCGCGGGGCAGCCCGCCCGGCCCCTCCATCAATAGTGGGGCGGCAGCTCGTCGCGCAGGTTGCGCGGGGCGCCGCCGCCCGCCTCTGGAAGCTGCTGACGCAAGCGCAGCAGTTCACGGGTGAGGTCGTCAATCTGCTGCTGCTGGCGATACACGGCCAGGTTCAGCTGATCAAGCAGATCTTCGGTGTAGCTGGCCTTGATCTCCAGATCATTCAGGCGGTGCACGGTGGTGGAGGAATCTTGCATGGCGCTATTGGAACCCAATCGGCGGTCCGTGGGCGCAATGCAGCCTATCGCCCATCCAGCGGATAGGCCGGATCGGTGTATCCCGGCGTGGACGGATGGCCCGGTGCCACCAGAGAGTCCACCAGCGCCTCGTCTTCTTCGGTCAGGGCGTAGCCAAGCGCGGGCGCGTAGTCTTGCCACTGCGCGAGCGTTCGGGGCCCGGCAATCACCGAATCCACCGCCCGATGGGCCAGCACCCAGGCCGTGGCAAACTGGGCCAACGTCACGCCCCGCTCGCGCACCTGCTTGTGCAGGGTCTGGGCAATCTCCAGCGACTCTGCGCGCCACTCGGTCTGCGCAATGCGCCTGTCACCCCGGGCGGCGCGCGAGCCCTCCGCCGGTGGCTGACCAGGCAGGTATTTGCCCGTGAGCACGCCCCGGGCCACGGGACTGTAAGAAGTGATCCCCACGCCATGGTGGGCGCAGGCCGGCAATATCTCGACCTCGGGCATGCGATTGAGCAGGTTGTAATAAGGCTGGCAAACCACGGGCCCGGGCATGCCCATCTGCCGGGCCAGGTGCACCAGCTCCGTGATGCGCCAGCCCCGAAAATTGGAAACGCCCCAGTAGCGGATCTTGCCCGCGCGCAGCATGGCATCAAGCGCCCGCAGGGGCTCCTCCAGGTTCATGCCGTTGTAGTCGCGATGCAGATAAAGAATGTCCACATGGTCGGTCTGCAGCCGCCCGAGGCTCGCCTCGACCTCGCGCAGCATCCAGCTGCGCGAATAGTGCGCCTCGTTCACGCGGTCCGACATCGGGTTGCCGAGCTTCGTCGCCAGCACCCAGTGGTGGCGCTGGCCGCGCAGCAATTCGCCCACCATGGTTTCAGAAGCGCCCTTGGTGTACACATCGGCCGTGTCGATGTAGTTCACCCCTTGGGCATGGGCATCGGCCACGATGGCGGCGGCCTCTTCACGCGGGGTCTGGTCACCAAACATCATGGTGCCCAGGCACAGACGGGAGACCTGGAGATTGCTTTTGCCAAGGTTGCGGTATTGCATGGAACGGGCCTGGAGTGCGGGTGAATGCGCGGAAAGCACCAGCCCGGCACCCGATACCCAGACTGGCAGCGCATGGTACTGCGGCAGGTGCCGCACCACCGCTTTGCGTTACAGCCGCGCCGCCAGCCGCGCCGCCTGGTCGATGGCGCGCTTGGCATCGAGCTCGCCTGCCTCCAGCGCGCCGCCAATCCGATAGGGCTTGCGCCCTGCAGCCTCCAACTCCTGCGCCAGACTGAACAGCGGCACCTGCCCCGCGCAGAGCACCACGGTGTCGCAGGGGATCCAGGTGGGGTTCTCGCGCTTGTCGCCGTAGGAGACAAGCAACCCCTCATCGGCAATGCGCTCATAGTTCACGCCGCCCACCATCTGCACCGCTTTCATCTTGAGCGTGGTGCGGTGGATCCAGCCCGTGGTCTTGCCCAACCCGGCACCCAGCTTGCCCTTCTTGCGCTGCAGCAGCGTCACATGGCGCGCAGGGGGCGTGACATGCGGGCCCGCTGTGGCCAGACCACCGCGCGCCTCGGCGGGGTCGGTGATACCCCACTCCGCCTTCCAGGCGGGCAGATCGAGCGTGGTGGAAGGGTGGTTGCCGTGCACCAGATACTCGGCCACGTCGAAGCCGATGCCCCCCGCGCCAATAACGGCCACGCGCTGGCCCACGGGCTTGCCGTGGCGCAGCACGTCGATGTAGCTCAGCACCTTGGGGTGATCCTGGCCGGGAATCTTCGGGTCGCGTGGCTCCACGCCGGTGGCGATCACCACCTCGTCATAGCCCGCCAGGTCATTGGCCTGCACGCGCTGGTTCAGGTGCAGGTGCACACCGGTGTCTTGCACCCGCGTGGCCAGATAGCGCAGCATTTCGTGGAATTCTTCCTTGCCCGGCACCACCTTGGCCATGTTGAGCTGACCACCGATGGCCGCTGCGGCATCGAACAAGTGCACCTCATGCCCGCGCTCGGCCGCCACCGTGGCAGCGGTCAGGCCTGCGGGCCCTGCGCCGACCACGGCAATGCGCTTGCGCGATGAAGGCGCGGTGACCGGCCGATAGACCAGCTCGGTCTCGTGGCAGGCGCGCGGGTTCACCAGGCAACTGCTGGTCTTGTTCTGAAACACATGGTCCAGACAGGCCTGGTTGCAGGCAATGCAGGTGTTGATGCGGTCGGCCCGGCCCTGCGCGGCCTTCTTCACAAACGCCGCATCGGCCAGCAGCGGCCGCGCCATCGACACCATGTCGGCGCAGCCATCGGCCAGCACCTGCTCGGCCACTTCGGGCGTGTTGATGCGGTTGGACGTGACCAGCGGCGTGGCGATGCCCGCCGCCGCAAACTCGGCCTTCATCTTTTGCGTGACCCAGGCGAACGCCGCGCGCGGCACGCTGGTGGCAATGGTGGGCACACGCGCCTCGTGCCAGCCGATGCCGGTGTTGACGATGTTTGCCCCGCCCGTGGCCACCGCCTTGCCCAGGGTGACGATCTCGTCCCAGGCGCTGCCGCCCGGCACCAGGTCGATCATCGACAGGCGGTAGATGATGATGAAGTCCGGCCCCACGGCCTCACGCATGCGCGCGAGGATTTCGACCGGAAGGCGCATGCGGTGGCTGTAGTCGCCGCCCCAGGCGTCGGTGCGCAGATTGGTGGCTTGCGAGAGAAACTGGTTGATGAAGTAGCCCTCGGAGCCCATCACCTCCACGCCGTCGTAGCCTGCCTCGCGCGCCTTCACGGCGCAGTTCACGAACGCGCGGATCTGGCGCTCCACCCCGCGTGCAGACAGCGCGAACGGCGTGAAGGGTGAAATCGGCGACTGCAGGCGCGACGGGGCCACCGCCAGCGGGTGGTAGGCATAGCGGCCCGTGTGCAGGATCTGCAGCGCGATCTTGCCGCCCGCACCGTGCACTGCGTCGGTCACCACCCGGTGGCGTTTGGCAGCACCCGATGTAGCCAGCGTGCCCGCAAACGGTTTGGCCCAGCCCGCGATGTTGGGCGCAAAGCCGCCGGTCACGATCAGGCCCACATCGCCCTCGGCCCGCTCGCGGAAGTACGCCGCCATGCGCGAGAGGTCGCGCCCATCCTCCAGCCCCGTGTGCATGGAGCCCATGAGCACACGATTTTTGATGGTGGTGAAGCCCAAGTCCAGCGGGGCAAGCAGATGCGGGTACAGGGTGGCGCCGGGTGCGGGCGGCGTGGGGGCGGAAGTTGCGGGCGTGGCGGTGGCGGTGGCGGAGGAATGCATGGCTTAACGTGATGAGTAGAAGGTTTTTCTAGAACTTTATTCTAGAATCCCGTTCCATGGCAAGCCGTATCACCCCTACCCTGTCCGCCCCGCCCTCCGAAGCAACCACCGACCGCCGCCAGGACATCCTGAATGCCGCGCTGGCCTGCGCGGTGGATGGCGGGGTGGATGCCGTCTCCATCGACGGCGTGCGGGCCCGCTGCGGGGCCAGCGTGGGCAGCATCTACCACCACTTCGGCAACAAGGACGGCATCGTGGCGGCGCTGTTCTTCGACATCTTTCACGACCAGTCGAGCCGCGTGCAGGCGCAGCTTGATGCCGCGCATGGTGTGGAAGCAGGCGTGCGCGCCCTGGTCACGGGCTATCTGGACTGGGTAGTGGCGCAACCCGAGCGGGCGCGCTTTTTATTCCAGGCGCGCAGCGCCGTGGCGGCAGGCCCGCGCACGCCCGATCTGGCCCAGGCTGCCAGCCGCCGCAACCAGGCCCTGGTGGCATGGTTCGAGCCGCACCGCCAGGCGGGCGCGGTGCGCAACCTGCCCTGTGAGCTGATGCCTTCGTTGGTGATGGGCCCGGTGCAAAGCTATTGCCGGGCCTGGCTGTCGGGCCAGGAGGGCCCGAACGCCCTGACCTCGCCCGTGCTCTACCGGCAAGAACTGGCAGCCGCCGCATGGCGGTCGGTGCGGGCGTAAAGAAACCGTTTACAACGCCTGGGCGAGGCGGGCCACGCCTTCGCGGATCTTGTCGGCATCGGCTGTGGCGAACGACAGGCGGAAGGTGGCGTGGTCGGGGTTGGCACAAAAGAACGGCGTGCCCGGCACAAAGGCCACGCCCTTTTCAATCGCGCGCTTGGCCAGCACGTTGCCGTCAGCCACCTTGCCGCCCGCACCCGTGAGGCGCGCCCACACAAACAGGCCGCCCTGGGGCTGCACGAACTCGATGGCGTCGCCCAGCTCCTTGCGCAGCGCATCGCCCATGGCCTGGGCGCGCTCTGCATACACCTTGCGCACGTTGGCCAGCCTGGCGGGCATGCGGCCGGCCTTGAGGTACTGCGCGGCCGTGGCCTGGGCAAAGGTGCTGGTGTGCGCGTCGCTGAACTGCTTGCACATGGTGGCCTTGCCCAGCAGCTCGGCCGGGGCAATCATCCAGCCCACGCGCAGGCCGGGCGACAGCACCTTGCTCAAACTGCCGCAGTGCACCAGCAGCTCTCGGCTGCCGGGCACAGTGGCCGACAGGTTCAGCAGGCTGGGCGGCGGGGCGTCGCCAAAGTACAGGTCGCCGTAGGGGTCGTCCTCGACGATCAAGGTGTTGTGCTTGACGGCCATCTCCAGCACCTGCTTGCGGCGCGCGAGGCTCAGCATGGCGCCGCTGGGGTTGCCGAAGGTGGGGATCAGGTAGACGAACTTGGGCTTGTGCTCGGCGATCAGCTTTTCCAGCTCATCGGTTTTCACGCCGTTGCCGTCGATGGGGGCACTGATGAGTTCGGCGCCATACAGGCGAAAGCACTGGATGGTGGCCAGGAAGGTGGGGCCTTCCACAATGACCTTGTCGCCGGGGCTGATGAGCGTCTTGCCCAGCAAATCGAGCGCCTGCTGGCTGCCGGTGGTGACGATCAGGTTGTCGGCAGCTACCTCTTTGGCACCCTTGCTGGTCATGAAGGCCGCCAGTTGTTCGCGCAGCGGGTTGTAGCCTTCGGTCGCGCCGTATTGCAGCGCAGCGCCGGGTTCTTCAGCGAGGGCGGCGTTGCTCGCAGCACGGATGCCTTCCACGTCGAACATGGCGCTGTCGGGAAAGCCGCCCGCAAAGCTGATGATGCCGGGCTTGCCCAGCAGCTTGAAGAGTTCGCGGATGGCGGAGGTTTCTACGTTGTTCAGGCGGTCGGCAAATTGCATGGACGGTGCTTTCAGTGGACGGGCAATAGCGCATTGTCGCCAATCGGCAGCCGCCAATTGCGGCTTTGCCGACGGCGACCCGCAAACATGCCGCGCCCGCGCCCTACACTGCCCGCCATGAAAACCGCGCAGATCGAACCCTTTTTTGCCACACTGAAGGCGGCCAACCCGCTGCCCAACACCGAACTTGAATACACCACGGTGTTCGAGCTGCTGGCCGCCGTGCTGCTAAGCGCGCAGGCCACCGATGTGGGCGTGAACAAGGCCACGCGCAAGCTGTTTCCGGTGGCAGGCACGCCGCAGGCCATCATGGATCTGGGGCAGGGCGGCCTGGAGGGCTACATCAAGACCATCGGCCTCTACAAAAGCAAGGCGCGCCACCTGCTGCAGACCTGCCGCATCCTGGTGGAGCAACACGGCGGCCAGGTGCCCCGCACGCGCGAGGCGCTCGAAGCCCTGCCCGGTGTGGGCCGCAAGACGGCCAACGTGGTGCTCAACGTGGCGTTCGGCGAGCCCACCATGGCGGTGGACACCCACATCTTTCGCGTGAGCAACCGCACGGGCCTGGCGCCCGGCAAAAACCCGCTGGCAGTGGAGGTGCAGCTGATGAAACGCGTGCCCCCCGCCTACGCCGTCGATTCGCACCACTGGCTCATCCTGCTGGGCCGCTATGTGTGCCAGGCACGCAAGCCACGCTGCTGGGAATGCCTGGTGGCGCCGTATTGCGACTTTCAGCCCAAGACGCCTGCACCGCCACGTCCCTGATGGGCCAGGGCACCGCAGCGCGGGCAGCGGGCAAATGGCGCACTTTTGCCTGCATCTTTCGCAGTGGCGAAAGTGCTACAAATAATATAGCTGTTAGCGCTTTATACATAAGCGCTAGAGGCATATTTGGCTCATATTTCTGAATGACACCGTGCCAGCGCCAGCGTGAGCATGGCGCGTGCCTGTGCCACACCTCAGCGCACAGGCCCGCCGGGCATCCGATGCTCTGGCCGCAGCAAGGCCGCAAACTCCACGGCAGCGCGGCTGCGTGAGGCGCCACGGCGCCACAAGATGCCGGCGTGGCGCACCATCTGCGGCGAATGCAGCTGGATGGCCTGCATGTCTGGCGCCTGGCGCGCGGCGCGTTCGGGCACGATGCAGGCCAGCTCCCCCCAGCGGCACACGTCGATCAGGCCCTCCACCGACTCCATCTCCACCCGCACCCAGGGCTGCACGCCGGCCTCGCGCAGGCTGTCGTCAATCAGGCGGCGCGTGGCAAAAGCGCGCGGCAGCATGGCCAGGGGCACTTGCGCCAGGCCCTTGAGCGCCAGGCTGCGGCGGCGCGCCAGCGGGTGGGCGCGGTTCACCACCAGCTGCATGCGCTCCTCGAACAGGGGTTCGGTCTCGATCTCCTCACGCTGCGTGGGGTGAAAGGCAATGCCCACGTCCAGCAAGCCCTCTACCAGCTGCTCCTCGATGGGCCCGGCGCGCAGGTCGCGCACCACGATGTTCACCCTGGGATACGCCATGCTGAAGGCCGCCACCGTGGCCGGCACCAGGGTGTGCAAAAAGGTGGGAATGACGCCCACGGTGAGCGTGCCCGACTGCAACCCCGTCATGTCAGCCAGCGCCATGCGTCCGGCCTCGATCTCCTGCAAGGCGCGGGCGGCATGCACGCGAAACGCCGCCCCCGCCTGCGACAGCCGCAGACCCCGTCCGAGCCGGTCAAAGAGCTGAATCTCCAGTTCCTGCTCCAGCTGGCGCAGACCATGCGACAAGGTGGACTGGGTGACAAACAGGTTCTGCGCAGACTGGGTGAGGTGCTCGGTCTGGGCGATGTCCAGGAAGTAGCGAAGCTGCCGTATCTCCATCAAAGACACCCCTTATTCGTTCGACAAAATCGAATGATAAGTCGCAAATAAATCATTGGAACGTCACACGGATTAAATCTAATCTTGCCTTTTTTCTGACTCCCTGATGGGCCAGCGAGTTGCCCCGGCCCAACCAACAAGGTACACATCGATGCATAGCCGCTTCACCATCGAACGCATGCAGGCGCGGATTCTGGACATTCCCACGATCCGCCCGCACAAGCTCTCGTTTGGCTCCATCAGCCGCCAAAGTCCAGTCATCGTTCAGGTGTGGCTCAAGGACGGCGCCACCGGCTTTGGCGAGGCCGCCACCATCGGCGGCCCCTCGTGGAACGAAGAATCGCCCGAGAGCATCCTGCACGCCATTCAAAACTACCTGGCCCCGGCCCTCGTCGGCCAGAACGCGGGCGGCTTTGAGGCCGCCCTGGCGCGCATGGACAAGGCCTGCAAGGGCAACGCCTTTGCCAAGAGCGCCGTGGAGATGGCGCTGATCGACGCCGTGGCCCGCACTCTCGCCCTGCCCGCCTGGCAATTGCTGGGCGGCAAGGTGCACCAGAGCCTGCCCCTGGCCTGGACGCTGGCCAGCGGCGATGTTGATCGCGACCTGCAGGAAGCCCACCTGCGCCTGGAACAAAAACGCCACCACATCTTCAAGATGAAAATCGGCGCGCGCGCGCCGCAGGACGATGTGGCCCATGTGTCGCAGATCGCGCGCGGCCTGCAGGGCAAGGCCAAGCTCACCGTGGACGTGAACCAAGCCTGGGACGGCAACACCGCACGCCGCTACCTGCCGCAACTGGTCGAGGCCGGCGTGACGCTGATCGAGCAGCCCGTGGCGCAGTGGAACGTGGAGGCGCTCAAGAGCCTCACGGCCACGCTCGATGGCGCGCTCATCATGGCCGACGAAACCGTCTGCACCCCGCAGGACGCCATGATGCTGGCGCGCGAAAAAGCCAGCCATGTGTTCTCGCTCAAGGTGGCCAAGCACGGCGGCCTGGTGCGCACGCGCAAGGTGGCCGCCATTGCCGAGGCCGCCGACATCGGCTGGTACGGCGGCACCATGCTGGAGACCTCGCTGGGCAGCGCTGCATCGGCGCATGTGTTTGCCACGCTGGGCAGCGCGCACCATGGCTGCGAGCTGTTCGGCCCGCAACTGCTGGTGGACGACATCGTCGAATCCCAGATGCCCATCGTCGACTTCGAGCTGCAACTGCCCGACGGCCCCGGCTTTGGTGTCGAGGTTTCGCTGGCGCAACTTGAACGCTTTGACCGCGCCCGCCAGGGCCTCACCGCCGTGCACGTGGACATGGCCGCACACACCCCCACCCCCGTTTAAGGAGAACACCGATGCTGTTTCTGGTACGTATGGACGTGAACATCCCGCGCGACCTGCCCGTGGAAGAAGCCAACGAGATCAAGGCGCGCGAGAAGGCCTATTCGCAAGACCTGCAGCGCGACGGCCGCTGGAAGAGCATCTGGCGCGTGGTGGGCGAATACGCCAACTACAGCATCTTTGATGTGGCGTCGAACGACGAACTGCACCAGCTGCTGCAAGGCCTGCCGCTGTTCCCGTTCATGAAGATCTCCGTCACCCCGCTGGCGCAGCATCCCTCGGCCATCTGAGCCACCTCTCACCACAAAACCCACGAGACAAACACCATGCACTCCAAACGCAATCTGCTGGCCTTGCTGGCCCTGGCCGGCCTCGGTATCACTGCCCACGCACAAGCTGCGGCTGCCGACTGGCCCAACAAGCCCATCCGCTGGGTGGTGCCCTTCCCGCCCGGCGGCGCCATGGACGCCATCGCACGCACGCTGGGCGAAAAGGCCGCCAAGTCGCTGGGCCAGCCCTTCGTGATTGAAAACAAGCCGGGCGCTGGCGGCAACATTGGTGCGGACTTCGTGGCCAAACAGCCGGGCGACGGCGACACGATGATGATCACGTCGATCGGCATGGCCACCAACAAGCCCCTGTACGGCAAGCTCAACTACGACCCGGTGAAGGACTTTGCGCCCGTGAGCCTGCTGGCCGTGGTGCCCAATGTGCTGGTCACCAACGCCACCCAGCCCGATGTGAAGACCGCCCGGGACGTGATTGCCGCCGCCCGCAAGGCGCCCGGCAAGCTCACCTATGCGTCGGCCGGCAACGGCACCTCCATCCACCTGGCGGGCGAAGTATTCACCTCGCTGGCACAGGTCGAGATGCTGCACATCCCCTACAAGGGCAGCGGCCCGGCCGTGTCCGACCTGCTGGGCGGACAGGTCAACTACATGTTTGACAGCATCACCTCGGCACGCCCGCACATCGAGTCGGGCAAGCTGCGCGCACTGGGCGTGACCACGGCCAAACGCTCCAGCACCCTGCCCAACGTGCCCACGCTGGCCGAGACAGGCGTTCCGGGCTACGAGGTTTCGCCATGGTTTGCCGTGTTCATGCCGGCATCCACGCCCAACTGGACGCCATGAAAGATCCCGAGGTGGTCAAGCGCTTTGAATCCATCGGCGCCGAGCCCGTGGGCTCCACCCCCGACGAGCTGGCCAAGCACCTGGCCCGCGAATCCGATCGCTGGACCAAGCTGATCACCGAGCGCGGCATCAAGCTCGACTGATTTCACCTGCCTTCACATTCCACCCCATCCCACCGAGGAGACATCCCATGTCCGAACTCACCCAAGCCCAACTGCTGGAACTGGTCAACACCAGGAAGATCGCACCCGGCAACGCACGCGTGCGCCAGCTCACCGAGCGCATCGTCACCGATCTGTTCAAGACCATCGACGAACTGGATGTGTCGCCCGACGAGTTCTGGGCCGCCGCCGGCTGGCTCACGCGCCTGGGCGCCGCTGGCCAGACGGGCCTGATCACCGCGGGCCTCGGTTTTGACCGCCTGCTCGACATCCGCGCCGACGAAGCCGACGCCAAGGCCGGCCGCACGGGCGGCACGCCGCGCGCCATCGAAGGCCCGCTGTTCGTGGCGGGGGCTCCGATGTCCCAGGTCGAAGTGCGCCTGGACGAGGGCGAGCCCAAGGGCGAAGTGTTCGTGATGGAAGGCCAGGTGCTCGACCTGAACGGCCAGCCTGTGCCGCACGCCTCGGTAGACGTGTGGCACGCCAACGAACAGGGCGGCTATTCGCACTTCTTTCCCGGCATGAAGCCGTACGAGCTGCGCCGCCGCATCGAGACGGATGCAAAGGGCCAGTACCGCTTTCGCTCGTTCCTGCCACCGGGTTACGCCATTCCCCCCAACAGCCCCACATCGGAGTTGTTCGAGGCCCTGGGCCGCCATGGCAACCGCCCCGCGCACATCCACTTCCTGGTGGCAGCCCCGGGCATGCGCACGCTGACCACACAGGTCAACATCCCTGGCGACACGTACATCGACGACGACTTTGCCTTTGCCACGCGCGACGGCCTGATCGTGGAACTGGAGAAGAACGTGGCCCCTGCAGGCTACGAGTCGCTGGGCATCAGCGCGCCGTTTGCCCGCTCCAGGTTCAACTTCGTGATGCAAAAGGCGGCCAATGAGGACGAAGCCCTGCCGCTCACGCGCATGGAGCGCGTAACCACCCCCGCCTGAACGGCCCTGCGTTCGCACCCTGCATGCCGCCCCCGCAAGTGGGCGGCATTTTTTTGGGCTGTCTGCGCCGGATGGGCCCAGCCACCCGTGCACCCGCGCCACCTGCCAGCAGCCAGCAGCCACTGCATAAATTCGTTCGCCCTAAAGGTGCATGCTGTCTATACTGAACGAAACACTTTCTTACACCGCAGCCCGCCTCAGCCTCCGCCGGAAGATGCAACTCGATCCGCGCTCCCTCATCGCCATGGGCGGCCTGATGTCCGCCATGATGGCGGTGGTGCTTTTGCTCATGCGGCGCAATTACCCGCCCCATATCCGCGGGCTGGACTATTGGGCTGCGGCCCCGGTGCTCTGGCTGGTCTCCACCGTGCTCTTCAGCGCGCGGGGCAAACTGCCCGATTTCCTGACCATGGTGATGGTCAACCAGGCACTGCTGCTGGGCGCAACGGTCTACTACCTCGGCAGCCGCCGGTTTCTGGGGCATGGAGGGGGATGGTCCGTGTGGGGCGGCGTATTGGCCGCGTCCACACTGGCATTTATGTGGATGACCTATGTTGCGCCGAGCTACACGCTGCGCATCGCCTCCTTCACATTGCTGATGACCGTGCTGTATGGCTCGCACCTGCGCTTTCTGTGGCGGCATGGGGCAAGAGCTTTCCCATGCGCCTGGTCCAGGTGGTACTGGCGACGCACATCCTGGTGCTGAGCACGCGGTTTGTCTCGGTGCTGATGGGCCGGGCGGGCAGCGACATCATGGAACCTTCGCTTTTCCAGACGGTGTACATCGGCGCCTATGTGCTCACGGTGCTGATGCTGTCCATTGGCGCCATCTTGCTGGCCACCGACCGGCTGCGCACCGAGCTGGAGCATCTGGCCACGCACGACTCGCTCACCCAGGCCTTGAACCGCCGCGCCGTCATGCTGGCGTGCCAGGTAGAACTGGACCGCGCCCGCCGCTATGGCCACGGGCCGTCGATCATGATGCTGGACCTGGACAACTTCAAGATGGTGAACGACACGCAGGGCCATCAGCACGGTGATGCGGTGCTGGTGCATTTCGCGGCCTGCACGGCAGCTGCCTTGCGCGGCGAAGACCGGCTGGGTCGCTATGGAGGCGAAGAGTTTCTGGTCTTGTTGCCCGACACCGATGCGCCTGCCGCCCGCAGTGTGGCGCAACGCATCCATGCCCTGCTGCAGGCCGGCCACCCGCTCGATTGCCAGCTCAGCATCGGGGTGACCAGCTGGCACGGCCCGGCGGACACCCTGGACGCCATGCTATCGCGCGCCGACGCCGCCCTTTACCAAGCCAAGGAACAGGGGCGCAACCAGACCTGCGTTGGTTGATCAGCTGCCATTTGGGAGCACCGCCTGGCGCGCCACGCACACGCGCACACCATGGCAGCCACCCCGCTAGCTATGCTATTGATAGCTACTAGCGCTTACCATATAAGCGCCAGAGGCCTAAATAGCTTAAATTTTCAAATCAACTCATGCCCGCGCCGCAGTGTGCGCGCGCAGCCACGCGGCAAGCTCTTCTTCTGGCATGTCGCCTGCGGCGACGGCGAGCATCGTCAGCACGCACGACGCGTCGTCGGCGTGCAGCGCCAGTCCATTGAGGCGCAAAAACAGCTCAGCCGCCACAAAGCCGGTGCGCTTGTTGCCGTCGATAAATGGATGGTTGCGAGAGATCCCGTAGCCATACGAGGCGGCCAGCGCAGCCGCGTCAGGGGGCGGCTCGCCGTAGGCCTGCAGGTGCAGGGGCTTGCCCAGCGCCGAGTCGAGCAAGCCGGCATCGCGCACACCCGCGCCGCCGCCGTGTTCAGCCAGTTGCATATCGTGGATGGCAAGGATGACGGCGCGGTCCAGCCAGACCCATTCGCGCGTCATTTGGCCAGCTCGTGCAAAACGGCGCGGCGCTCTTTCATGATCTCGCGCGCCACGCGCATCTGCGCTTCAAATTCAGGGTTGTGCGTGGTGATGCGCAGGCCGTCGGGGGTTTCGGTGACGTACAGCTCGTCACCTTTTTCGAGCTGCAGGCGCGCCAGCAACTCTTTGGGAAAGATGGCGCCGACCGAGTTGCCGATCTGGGTAAGTTTGAGGGTGTGCATGGTCGCTTTCGTAATAACGTCTGTAATACTAACGCGAGTGCGGCACAGCGTCAAAACCGTGCGCGCCTCATGCCTCACACCGCTCACACCGACTGCGTTGCCACCCCCGCCGCCTCAAAGCTGGCCATCTCGCGCAACACGGCACAAGCCGATTGCAACAGCGGCCAGGCCAGGGCCGCGCCCGAGCCTTCGCCCAGGCGCAGGCCCAGGTCGAGCAGCGGTTGGGGCTGTTGGCCAGGCAGCAAGTGCGCCAGCATATGCGCGTGGCCGGGCTCGGCCGAGCCGTGGGCGAACACGCAGCGCTGCAGCACGTGGGGCTGCAGGCGGGCAGCCACCAGCACGGCGGCGCTGGTGATGAAGCCATCGACCACGATCACACGGCGCTCTGACGCAGCCTGCAGCACGGCGCCCACCAGCGTGGCCACCTCGAAGCCGCCCAGCGCGGCCAGTGCGTCGAGCGGGTTGACCGCGCCTTCATTGGCCGCCAGCGCCTGCGCCAGTATGGCGCGTTTGCGGGCCACCCCGGTCGCGTCCAGGCCGGTGCCAGCGCCAGTGCAGTCCTGCAGCGACACGCCGCACAGGCGCGACAGCAACAGCGACGCCACCGAGGTGTTGCCAATGCCCATTTCTCCCAGCAGCAGCGCGTTGCCGGGCAAACCACGCACCACATCCATGCCGTTTTCCAGCGCCTGGGCACATTGCGCGGCCGTCATGGCGGGGCCGGTGGACGCGTCTTGCGTTCCCGCTGCCACCTTGCGCACCAGCAGCTGGGGCTGGCCAGGCACGGCAGCGCGCGGCGCAAAGTCGCGCGCCACGCCGCAGTCCACCACGGTGAGCGCCAGGCCGTGCTGGCGCGCCAGCACGCTCACGGCGGCGCCGCCGGCGAGGAAGTTTTCGACCATCTGCCAGGTCACGTCGCTGGGGAAAGCCGAGACGCCGCGCGCGGCCAGGCCGTGGTCGCCGGCGAAGACGACCATTTGCGGCTGCTCCAGCCGGGGCGAGTCGGTGCCCAGAATCTGTCCGATGCGCAGCGCAAGCGGCTCCAGGCGACCCAGCGAGCCCAGGGGCTTGGTCTTGTGGTCCAGCTTGTGCTGCAGGGCCTGGGTGAGCTGCGGGTCGGCGATGTCGGCAAGAAGAGGCAGTGGGGCGGTCATGGTGTGGTTCAACTTTCAAGAAGGGTTGGGCGCGGTCTTTACGTACGGGACTGCGCGTCGTGTGATGGTGGTGGTGCGGCGGGCAAGCCCCGTGCACCGACGCAGCTTTATGCGGGGGTGGTCTGGCGACTGCGCTGCGCTGCCGCCTGGTCGCGCTGCAGGTGGGCGATGAGCGGCTGCTGGTCGTCGCGCTGGCCCCATTGCTCGAAGTACACGAGGTCTTCCATGGGCAGGCGCGGCAGCCATCCGGCGGTTTCCAGCTCGGGCTTGTCGTAGAAGTGGCTCACGTAGCCCACGCACAGGTAGGCGATGGGGGTGATGCCCTTGGGAATGCCCAGCGCCTCTTGCAGGTCGGCCTGGTGGAAGATGCTGACCCAGCCCACGCCCAACCCTTCGGCGCGCGCAGCCAGCCACAGGTTTTGCACGGCGCAGACGCTGCTGTACAGGTCCATGGTCTTCATGTGGGTGCGCCCCACCACCACCGGGCCGGTGCGCTCGCGGTCGCAGGTGATGCAGATACCGATGGGCGACTCCACGATGCCTTCGAGCTTGAGCTTTTGGTACACGGCGCGCCTGTCGCCCGCGAACATGCCCGCGGCCTCGGCGTGGGCCTTGGCGAAGGCGTCGTGCACGCGGCGCTTGGTCTCGGGCGACTGCACCACAAGAAAGTTCCAGGGCTGCATGAAGCCTACCGAGGGCGCGTGGTGCGCGGCGGTGAGGATGCGGCTCAGAACCTCATCAGGCACGGGCGTGGGCAAAAACTGCCCGCGCACATCGCGGCGTGAAAAGATGGCGTGGTAGATGGCGTCGCGCGCTTCTTGCGTGAAGGCGTGCGCGCTGGGCGTGGCTTGCGCCACTGCGCTGGTATTCATGGCAGTCCCCTGTGCGTGAATAGTGGCAGCGCTGCCCGGCCTTGCAGCGCCAAAAATGGCTCAGGCCGGTCTTCTGGCTTGGAGTCGTCTGCCTTGGCACACCTTCCCGGCTTGGCAGCCAGTGGCACACGTGGGGGGCATCGTCCTTACAGCGTTGGGCACGCGGCGGATTTGCACCGCCTTCCCGATTCTCCCGATGCTATTGAAGCATCGGGCACCTGAGGGGCGGGATGATAGCAGCCGCCCTGTTCGCAACGCTTACGCGATCAGCGCGTCCAGCACGCCCGGGTCGAAGTGCCGGGCCACGCCATCGGCCAGGCCGTCGAACACGGTCTCCAGCGTGGGCGCCTGGGCGCCAAACAGGGCGTGCAGCACGGCGGCATCCTCGAACAGGCCGTGCAGGTACACGCCCAGCACATTGCCCGCCGGGTTCTGCCAGGCGATGCCGGGCATGACCTCGCGTGCCACGTCGCCCTTGGCTGCCATGGCGGGGTGCTGGGCCGTCTGGCCGTGGTGGATTTCGTAGCCGCAGGCAGCCACGCCCGAGAGCGGCGCCCAGGCGCCCGCCAGCGGGCCAAACTGCGCAGCCGTGCGCCGCACGGTCTTGGCGGGCTCGAACACGGTGACCAGCGGCAGCAGGCCCAGGCCGGGGCCGTTGCCGTCGATGCCCTCGGGGTCGATCAGCGCCTCGCCCAGCATCTGCAGGCCACCGCACACGCCCAGCACGGTGCCGCCCTGCCCCGCGTGCGCGGCGATGGACTGGTCCAGCCCCTGCGCGCGCAGCCAGGCCAGATCGGCGGCTGTGGCCTTGGAGCCCGGCAGCACAATCCAGTCGTTGGGCCGCAGCCCCGCCACGTCGGCCGGGCTGCGCACCCACTGCAGGCGCAGGCCGGGCACGTTCTTGAGCGGCTGGTATTCATCGAGGTTGCTGATGCGCGGGTAGGCAACTACGGCCACCGTGGTGTGCACGGCACCGGCGGTCAGCGTGCGGTCGTCAAAGACGCCGTCTTCTTCGGGCAGGCCGTGCTGCCACCACATCGGTATGGTGGCCACGGTAGGCACGCCGGTCAGCGCTTGCAGCATTTGCGGCGCGGGCGCCAGTAAGGCAGCATCGCCCCGAAACTTGTTGAGCACAAAGCCTGCAATCAGCGCACGCTCGTCTTCGGGCAGCAGCGCCCAGGTGCCGTAGAGGTGGGCGAAGGCACCACCCCGGTCGATGTCGGTCACCAGCAGGCAACGCGCCTGCGCATGGCGCGCCACGCGCATGTTGACGATGTCGCTGGCGTGCAGATTGATCTCGGCAGGCGAACCCGCGCCTTCGATCACCACCACGTCGTTTTCGGCGCGCAGCGCATCGAGCGCTGTCGCGATCTGCGGCCAAACCTTTTCACTGCGGCCGCGCCAGGGCATGGCTGTCAGCTCTGCGCTTACCTGGCCCATCAACACCACCTGGCTGTGCGTGTCGGCCTCGGGCTTGAGCAGCAGCGGGTTCATGCGCACATCAGGCACAGCGCGCGCGGCCAGGGCCTGGAAGTACTGCGCACTGCCGATCTCACCCCAAGCGCTCATGGCGCCTGCTCCCTCGCCTTCGCCCCCAACGCCCTCGACCACACGCGCGTTGTTGCTCATGTTCTGCGCCTTGAAGGGCGCCACCTTGAGGCCCTGACGGGCGTAGTGACGGCACAGCGCGGTGGTGAGCCAGCTTTTGCCAGCGCCGCTGGTGGTGCCCAGCACCATGACGCAGCGGGCCAGGGGGCGCCCCAGAAAAGTCGTTGTCATGCCATGTCTTTCTGATGGGGAAGGGTCACCTGAATCCCGCGCCACGCGGCAGCCAGGGCGTCCTGCGAAGCAGGTGGCAGCACACCCAGGCGCACCACGCCAGGCAAGCCGAACGAGGTGCAATCGCGCAGCTTGATGCCAGCGCTGCGCAAGCCGGGGAGTATTTGCAAAAAGGCTTTTGACTGGGCGAAGCCATCGGGTCGTGCGCAAAAGTAGTTGGCCAGGCTGCCCGGCTGCACCTGCCAACCCATGTCGGCACACAGCCCATGCTGGCGGGCTTTCCAGTCGCGCAGTCGACCAAGGCTGTGCAAAAGCCACTGCTGCACCGCGGGCTGCATCCACGCATGCAGCAAAGCCACCCCATGTGCCCCCACGGGCCACGAGGGAGCCATGGCGTTCAAAACATCGACCCGCTCATCGGCATCTGCTGGCGCCACCGCATAGGCCGCACGCACGCCCGTCAGCCCCATGGCCTTGTTAGGCGTCCACAGCTGCCAGCAGGCCGATGGCAGGTGCGGCGATGGCGATCCAGCCCAGGCACCCTCCTCGTCCAGCCGCAGTGGTGCATAAGCGCAGTCGAGCACGCGCAGCGCAGCGACGGTGCTGCCGTCCTGCCATGTGCGCACCGCAGGATCTGCCCGACCCAGCGGACTGGATGGCTCGCACGCCCATTGCAAACCCGCCGCAGCACCACCTCCCCGCACAACATCGAGCCCGCGCACTTGCGCAGCCTGGGCATAGTCGCCATAGCTGTGCGGCGGCACTGCCACCTGCACCGCGCCTTGCTGTGCGGCCAGGGCGGTCATGCGGTGAATGAACTCGCTGGCACTGGCCGCCAGCACGATGCGCGCCGGGGTCACGCCATGAAAAGCACCCAAACCCTCGCGCAGCGCCGTGTAGGCCGGGTCGGGGTAGCGCGTGGCATCGGCCGACTGCACGGCGTGCAGTGCCTCGGGGCACGGGCCACAAGCGTTGCTGTTGGTCGAGAAATCAAACACCGGAACGCCCGCAGCATCCGGCCCACCGTGCAATGGCACGGGCGTGGAGAAACAACTTGGGGAGGTCATGCGTGCGCCCAGGCAACCCCCACCAGCACCAGCAGTTGCAGGCCCGCCACCACGGGCACCATCGCCAGCACCACCTGCGTGCCCAGGCGCGCGGCACGCCGCGTATCCAGAGGCCCCGCCCTGCGGCCCTTGCTGTGCAGCGTGTACACACCGGGCTTGGCCAGGCGCACGTTCAACGCCAGCGCCATGGCCGCCATGGGCCAGCCGCTGTTGGGGGATGGCGTCTTGCGCGCCTGGCGGGCCAGCGTGGAAAACGGCAGGCCCCTGGCGACCACCGCCAGCAACAGGGCGGTGATGCGGGCTGGCACCCACGACAGCACGTCGTCCGCCCGCGCCGCCCACTTGCCCGCCCATTGCCAGTAGCGCCCGCCGCGCATGCCGGGGTAGCCCCACATGGCATCGGCCGTATTGGCAAAGCGGTACAGCGCAGCGCCCGGCAGGCCCAGCAGCGCAAACCAAAAGAGCGGCGCCACCACGGAATCATTCAGGTTCTCGGCCAGCGACTCGATGGCCGATTCGCGCACCTGTACGGCGGTGAGCGCGCTTACATCACGGCTCACCAGCCGGGCCAGTTGCGCGCGCCCGGCGGGCAGCGACTGACCCAGCGCCACCTCCACCGCCAGCACCTCGTCGTGCAACATGCGCCAGGCCAGCAGCGGCTTGAGCAGCAACGCCAGCAAGGCAGCCGCCACAAAGCCGTGCAGCATCAGCACCAGATGTTGTGCCCCCCAAGCCACTACCAAAACAATAGCTGCCAGTGCAAGCCAGACAAGCGCTGAGCGCCAAAAAGCCTTCAAATCGTCAGCGACGGGGGCCGTGGGCGCCAGCCGGTCGCCCCACCACTGCAGCGCCCGCCCCATCCAGACCACAGGGTGCCAGGCGGCGGGTGGCTCACCCAACCACCAGTCCACCGCCAGCGCCAGCAGCGGCACGCCGATCCACACCGCCAATTGGGGCCAGCCCCCTGCGGGTGTGAGCAATAAAAGCCAGTGGTCGGACACGGCAGCCTGACTAGTCCTCAATGCCGCGCTGCGCGGGAATGCCCGCCTTGAACGCGTGCTTGACCATCTGCATTTCGGTCACGGTGTCGGCCAGTTCGATGATCTCGGGCGGGCAGCGGCGGCCGGTGAGGCACACATGCACGTCCTTGGGCCGCTCGCGCAGGGTCTGCATCACGCCGTCCAGCGGCAGCCAGCCGTAGATCAGCGGGTAGGTGATCTCATCGAGCACCACCAGAAAGTGCTCGCCCGACAGGATGGCGGCGCGCGCCTTCTCCCAGCCGTCGCGCGCCAGCTGGGCTGAGTGCTCCAGGTCTTTGCTTTTCCAGCTGAAGCCGTCGCCCAGCCCCTCGATGGGCAGGCCAATCTGCTCGAACATGCGGTGCTCTCCAAAGCGTGCGGTGGGCACCTTCATGAACTGGAAAATCTTCACGGCCTTGCCCCGGCCGTGCGCGCGCAGCGCCAGGCCAAAGGCGGCCGTGCTTTTGCCCTTGCCGTCGCCGGTGTTGACGATGATGAGGCCACGGCGTTCGCCTTCGGGTTTTTCGTAGCGCTTCTCGGTGGGAGGTGTTTCAATTTCCATGGCGTTCATTCTTTCAGAGTGGTAAGGCGTCACATCGCGGCCAATTGCGACGGTGGGGACAGGGAAGATGGGCGACGGGCCTGCCAGGCAGCGCCAGCGAGCACCACAAGGGCCATGGCCAGCAGCGCCACGATGCCCGCCATGCGCTCCAGCAATGTGGTTTCGGTCACCGCGGCTTCATGCTCGGGCTGGCGCTCCAGCAGCACGCCCATCGTGGGCACCGCGGGCGCGTCGGGTGGAGTGTTGGCCTGGGGCGGTGGTGCAGGCAGATCGGCGGATGGGGGCACAGGCTGCGCCAACGCAGCTGCGGGCGACTGCGGCGCCGCCACGGCCATACCGGTCGGCACAGAAGCGGTGCCCTGCGCGGCCTGCTCCACCCAGCGGCGCACGCTGGGCAGCTCGGCCGCCAGCGGCGCGGCGCGCGTCAGCTCCTGGTACATCTGCGCGAGCTGTTTTTGCGTGTCGGTATCGGCCTGCCAATAGCCCTGGCGCTGCGCCTGCACCAGGCGCTCCAGCGACTGGGCGTAGGCCTGTGGATGTTCCTTGAGCCATTCGGGCAGGCCCAGCTGGTGCTTGTCGCGCACCAGCACGTCGTAAAAGCTCTGCCAGTGGTCACTGCGCACCGTGTCGGGTGCCACGGCCTGCCAGCCCCAGGCGAACTGCACAGCCTTGAGCACCTGCAGCGTGCCCGAATAGCCCTCGGCCTTCTGCGCCTGCAGCCAGCCGGGGTGCAGGTAGCGCGACTGCATCTCCAGCGCGATGGCGCGCTGTGCCGTCTCGGTGGTGGGCTCGGCCACGTCCTGCAGCTGTGCCACGTGCAGCTCCAGCCCCTGCGGCCGGCCGGCCACGCGGGCGGCGGCCGAGAGGCCGCCCAGGTACTGGAACGGGTCGTCCGAACTGACCATGGCGTACAGGTGCGAGCTGCGCGAGAGGATGGCTGCATCGGTCCGGCGCAGGTGGGCACCGAGGGCCTGCGCAGCCCTCGCACCCGCCACGCCTGTCACGGGTTCGCCGTCCAGATACGGCTGGCTCATGCGTTCGAGGAACATCTGGCCCAGACGCGCATCGTTGGTTTGCAGGCCATCGCTCTGCGCCGCGTCCGACAGGCCAGTGCCGTAGTCGCCCACCGCATTGCCGAACGACCGCACGCGTGCCAGTTGCTCTGCCTGTGCGCGGGGCACGCCTTGCTTGCGCAGCTCCTGGCCGATCTGCTCGGTATTGCGTGCGATCACGTTGCCGGGCTCGGCCGTGGCGGCCTGGGCCACGGCGCGGTCCAGCAGCGCCATGAGCGCGGGGAACTGGTCGCGGTACGAGCCGGTGATGCTCATGAGCACATCGACGCGCGGGCGCTTGAGTTCATCGGCGGGAATGGTTTCCACGCGCACCGGGCGGCCGGCATCGTCCCACACCGGACGCATGCCCAAGGCCACCAGCGCCTGTGCTTCCATGATGCCCTGGTGGCGCAGCGTCTCGCCCGCCCACAGCGACAGCGCCATGCGCTGCGGCGCCTGGCCGCCGTGGCGCGCCTGGTAGTCCTTGAACCAGTCGTTGAACAGCGTCTGGGCCACGGCATAGGCCTGGCGCGTGGGCAGGCGGCTCGGGTCCAGCCCCGTGAGGTTGCGGCCCGTGGGCAGACTGTCGGGGTTGCGGATGGGGTCGCCACCGTAGGCAGCGGGCAGGTAGCGGCCCTCCAGCGCGGCCAGCAGGCCGGGCAGCTCGCCCTCGGTGGCGAGCAGGCGCTCCAGCTCTTGCGCGCGCCGGGCCAGCTGCAGCAACGCGGGGGTGTCGATCGGCTGGCGCGCTGCGCGGTTGGGCACATGGTCTTCGGCGCGCACCACGTCGGATGCCGCCTGCGCCGGCAGCGCGGGGCGCAGGTCGAGCACACTCGCAGCCTCGGCGTCCTTCAATGCCACCTCCAGCCAGCGCGCGGGGCGCGCGGTCCGCACCGCATCGTGCTGGATGAGAAAGGCTTCGTCGATGTCCTCGCCCAGCGCCTCGATCAGCGGCTTGCGCAGCGCCTGCAGGATGGTTTCGCGCCGCTGCTCGGGCGCGGGCACGCGGCCGAACACAGCCAGGCCCTTGGGTTGCGAGCTTTGCGCGAGCTGGTCCAGGTAGGGGTGCAGGATTTCGAGGAAGCCGTGGAAATCGGCCGCGATGCGCTCGGCGCTCCAGCCCAGGTCGCGGTGCAGCTGGTGCTCCACGAACTGCGCCACCAGCTGCTTTTCGAGCGCGCGGCGCGTGGGGCCTTCGTCCACGGTTTCCCATTCGTGCATCACCTCGTGCATGTGGGCCATGCGCGCCGCAAAGCCGGCCGGCGCAAACACCGGCGTGCGGTGACTCACCAGCACGGCGCGGCCCCGGCGCTTGGCCGTGAGGGCCTCGCCCAGGTTGTCCACGATGTAGGGGTAGACCACGGGCAGGTCACCGAGCGGCAGCAGCGCGTCGTCGTGCACATCCAGCGCACGCGCCTTGCCACCCGCCCATTCCTGCGTGCCGTGGGTGCCAAAGTGGATCAGCGCGTCGGCCTCCAGCTGCGCCCACAGGTACACGGCCAGGTAGTGGTGCGACAGCGGCGCCTTGGATTTGTGCATGAAGGGGTTCTGGCCCAGGCGCAGGGTTTCCTCGCGCGGCGGCTGGGGCAGCACGGCCAGCTGGCCCACCTGCAGGCGCGGGATCGCAAACACTTTTTCGCCCTGCCAATCGACCACGTAACGGCTTTTTGCGGGTGCGCCCCAGTGCGCGTTCATGCGCTCGCGCACGGCCTTTGGCAAGGTGGCCAGGTGCTGCTCATAACGCGCCAGTGGCAGCGCGGCGGCCTGGCCGCTTTGCAGCAGCGCGCGCACATCGGCGCCGGGGTAGTAGGCAGCGAGCAGCGGCTTGAGCCCATCAATCCAGCCCTGCTCGGGCACGCGCTGCGTGCGGTAACCCGCCTGGGCCAGGCCGCTGGACACCTGCTCCAGACTGCGCGGCACGTTGAGAAACGAGGCGCCAAAGTTGGTGCCGCCCGGCGGGTAGTTGTAGACCATGGCCACCAGGCGCTTGTCGGCGGCAGGCTTGGTCTGCAGCGCGATCAGGCGCCGCGCCTTGGCGGCCACGGCCTGCGCCTGGCGCTCAATGAGTCGAAATTCTTGCCCCTCGGCACCGTGGGCGGCCACCAGGACCGGGTCGATGGCGCCGGCCGCTTCGGGCTGCGCCAGGTAAAACGGCACGTCGGACAGCGACAGGCCCGTGTCGCTGGCCTCCCACGCCGCCGCATCGCCCGCACGGTAAGGCTGCGTGCTCAGCAGGGGCACGCCCCAGCGCGCCAGCAGCGGCTGCAGTGCGGCGGCCTGGGGCACGAGCTGGTGCAGCACCAGGGCCGAGGCATGCAGGCGGCCCGGGCCGGTGCCGCTCTCGGGGGTCAGCTCCAGCACCTCGGCCAGCGTCTGCGCCGTGACCTGCTGGCCAAAGGCGGCATAGGCGAACAGGCCCTGCTGGCGGAAGGTGCGCAGCCAGGCGTCGAGCCATCCGGTGCTGCCATCCACAAAATGGTGGCGGTGCACCAGCACGGCCACGGCGGGCAGGCTGCGCAGCGCGGGCTGGCCCTGGCGCCATGCCTCCAGCGCTGAGGCATGGGGCAACAGGCGGGGGGCGTCGGGGTGGTAGATGCCACGGGCGGGCAGGATCTCGGGCGCGGGCAAGGCGGGCATGGCAACACCCGCCACGGTGGCACGCGCCAGGGCGATGGCGCTCTGCAGGTTGCGCGGGCCGCCGGCCTGCAGGTAAGCCGCCATGCGGGCTGGCGCTTCGAGCGCAGCCATGTCGGTTGCGGGCACTCCGGCGGGCACCCAGACCAGGCGGCCGGGGGAACGTGTCGCATGGGCATCGAGCTGCGCCCCTGCCATGCGGCGCAGGCGTGCCTCCACGCTGGCATGCGGCGCGTCTACCCACACCAGCGCAGCGCCCGCCAGCGCGCGCTGCAGCTTCCGGGCATCCGCCGCATCCAGCACCGCCGGGCCCGCGAGCGGGTAGTCGATGTGCGCAAAGCCCAGGCCCGCCTCGGTGGCCAGGCGCTGCACCATCGCCGTGCGCGTGGCGGTGGTGATATCGGAGGTGAGCCACAGCAACACGGGCGCAGCCTTATCGGCGCGATCGGCTGTGCCAGCCTGGACGGCATGCACCTGCGGCGCAGCCAGCAGCAGGCACCACAATGCCGCGCGCAAGATGAGCGCGTTCATGGCTGGGCGGATGGTCCACCGGCCGCTTCAGGGGCTGACACAGCGCGCGTTTCAGGGATGTAGACGATGTTGCCGTCTTCGAGCTGGTAGGCCACGCCCGCACGCACGCCCTGCCCTTGCGCTGCGCTGCCAGCGCCCTTGAAGCGCACTTCCTTGCCCTGCTCGCGCACCACCACTTCCATGTCGGGCTGACCCGCGTTGCGGATGATGGTGACGCTTTCGTTGGCGCTGGTCTGGCTCTGCACGGCCACGGCCGTGAGCAGCGCCACCACCAGCACCAGGAACACGTCCACCAGGTTCACGGCGGACAGCATCGGGTCGTCGTCGTCCTCGGCCAGGACACTCAGGTGCTTCAACGTCATTGCGCCACCCCGCGCTCCTTGCGCACCACCAGCAGCTCCGCCAGCAGCCAGCGACGGCGCACCGAGTACACCACCAGCCCCACCGACGCGGCAGCCAGCGCCAGCACCACGCCGGCAAAGGCGCCGCTGAACACGGCCAGGGCCTGCTGCCCGTTGCCCGCCGCCACGCTTTGCAGCGCGGGGCCCAGCGGGATCATCGTGGCGATCAGCCCCAGCATGGGCGAGAGGCGGCTGAGCAGGCGCACGGGCTCCACCTGGCGCACCAGTTGCAGCTCCAACTCCTCCATCGACAGATGGGGCGCCGCACCCAGCGAGCGGTACTGTGGCTGGCGCCAGCGTTGCCAGGCCTCCATGAGCGTAGCGCCGCCCACCCACAGCGCGTAGACAAACGCCAGCCCCACCAGCACCAGCACGGGCCACAACAACGACTGCGCAACCTGCGAAAAACCCGATTCGATGTTCATGCGTCTATTTCCCTGGTCTTGTTGTGACGGTGTATCGATGGCAGCGCCATCCACATGCCATCGAGATGCCGCACATGGATGCGGTGGTCAAACACCTGCTCCAGCGCAGCGTGGGTGTCGGGTGCGCCGCAGGCGCCCTGGTGCAGCACGCGGCCTGCCGCCATCACCACCATGTCGTCGGCCTGCAGCGCGAGCGACACCTCGTGCAGTACGCTGACCACCGTGCCGCCCGCATCGACCAGCGCGCGCATGGTGTGCAGCCAATCGGTCTGATGGGGTGGATCGAGGTTGGCCAGGGGCTCGTCCATCAGCAGCACCTGCGCCTGCACGGCCAGGGCGCGGGCCAGCAGCACGCGCTGGCGCTCACCGCCCGACAGCTGCGACAGCGGCCTGTGGCGCCAGTCCCAGGCCTGCGTGGTGCGCAGCGCCTGCTCGACGGCGGCATGGTCGGCCGCGCTGGGCGAGGCCAGCCAGGCCTGGTGCGGCAGGCGGCCCAGCATGGCCACGTCGTAGCTGGAGAGGTCGTCGGCCGAGCCTTCGTTCTGCCCCAGCCAGGCGAGTTGCCGGGCACGTTCGCGTGCGGGGATCTGCGCCAGTGGCCGCCCGAGCAACTGCACCTCGCCCTGCACCGAAGCGCCGGGTAACAGGCCCGCCAGCACCTTCAGCAGCGTGGACTTGCCGGCGCCATTGGGCCCGACGATGCTGGTCCAGCGCCCGGCGGGCAGTTGCAGGTCAACGCCCTGCAATATCAAATGATTTCCGATGCTGGCGCTTATCTGGCAAGCGCTGATAGCTATTGAATTCATAGTGCACCACCTTGCGATGTGCGCCGGTGCATAAGCCACAGCAGGTAGGTACCGCCCAGGGCCGCCGTGAGCACGCCCACCGGCAGCTCCTGCGGCGCCAGCAGCCAGCGTGCCAGGATGTCGGCCGCCAGCAGCAGCACCGCGCCCATCAGGCTGGAGAGCACGATGTGCCGCTCGTGCGTCACGCGCACGATGGACCGCACCAGGTGCGGCGCCGCCAGCCCCACAAAAGCAATCAACCCGGTCTGCGCCACGGCCGTGCCCGTGGCCAGCGCCATGGCCGCCACCAGCCCGGCGCGCATGGGCGCGAGCGGCAGACCCAGGCTGGCGGCGGTGGCCTCGCCCAGCGTCAGGCCGTCGAGCGCGCGGGCCAGCATCCATGCCACCACCGAACACACAACAAAGGCCCCTGCCATCAGCACGCAGGCCATCCAGCCGACAAAAGCCGTGCTGCCCAGCGTGAAGGCCTGCATGGCCTGCAGGATGTCGGGCGAGGCCAGCTCCACCAGGTCGCGCAGGGCGCTCAGCACCACACCCACGATCACGCCCGCCAGCAGCAGGCGCAGCGTGTGTTGCACGCCTTTGGCCAACAGCAGCGTAAGAACCACGGCGCCCGCCGCACCCAGAAATGCCATGCCCGTGATGCCAATGCGCGCCAGCCACTGCGCCGCCACCGGCGACACACCAAACAGGGCCATGGCCACCGCCCCGCCCAGCGCCGCGCCCGAAGCGCTGCCCAGCAGGTACGGGTCGGCCAGCGGGTTGCGAAACAGCCCCTGCGCCACCGCGCCCGACAGGCCCAGCAGCGCGCCCGCCAGCCAGGCGCCCAGTGTGCGCGGCAAGCGGATGTCCCACACGATCTGCCAGGCCACCGGGTCGCCGTGCATGCGCAGCACGCTGTCGAAACCCGTGCTGCCCACGCTGGCGCCACACACGGCCAGCACAGCGCTGGCCAGCAACAGACAGGCACCACACCAGGTGGCTCGGCGGCTGGCCGAGCCCGATGGCAGAGTTACGGCGAGATCGGTCATGGCGCTTTGTCCGCCAGGCAGCGCGCCATGATGCGGGCGGCCTCGGCCATGCGCGGGCCGGGGCGTACCACCACGTCGGAATCGCCGGGGCCAAACACGCACAGCCGGTTCTCACGGATGGCGCGCATGCTGGCCCAGCCCGGGTACGGCACCATGGCCTGCATGCTGCGGTTGCCGATCATGATGATGTCGGGGTTGGCGCGCACCACAAACTCGGGGTTCAGACGGGGAAAAGGCCCGAGCGATGCGGGCACCACATTGCGCACCCCCAGCCGTGCCAGGGACTCGCCGATGAACGACGATTCGCCCGCCGCATAGGGCCCGCGGCTCACCTCGAAGTACACGCGCGCATTTTTGGCCTTGGGTGGCAGCGACTGCGCCGCCGCCTGCACACCCGCATCGATCACGCGCCAGAGGCGGTCGGAGCCCTGCGCGCGGGGCACGCCCAGTAAATCGCTCACAACGCCCAGCACGCGGCGCACGTCGGCATGCGTCTTGGGCTCCAGCGCCACGACGGTGAGACCCAACGCCTCCAGCCGGTCGCTGGCGCGTGAGCTGACGGACAACAGCACCACATCGGGCTTGAGGGCCACGATGGCCTCGATGCTCGGGTCCAGCCCGCCGCCCACCTTAGGCAGCTTGCCCACCACCGCGTCGGGCCAGTTGGAATAGCGGTCCACCCCAACGAGACGGTGGCACTGCTCCAATTCACACACGCTTTCGGTCAGCGAGGGCAGCAGGCTCACGATGCGCTGGGGCGAACGCGGCAGCACCACCGCGCGGCCCCGGTCATCCGTGATTTGCACCGGCTGCGCCTGCGCCAGCCCGGCCATGAGCAAGCCCAGAGCAATAAGGATCGCAATCACCCACAGGATGCGGCGCACGGGGGTCGGTTTCATGAACAGGTTTCTTTCAAAGTCAACGGCAGCCCCGCTGCCATGAGGGTGACGCGGGGGCACACCTGGGCCACCTGCTGGTTCAGGGTGCCCAGGGCATCGACAAAGGCGCGCACCTCTCGCCCGAGCGGGATGACCCCCAGGCCGATTTCGTTGCCCACCAGAACCACGGGGCCTGTGGATTGCCGAACTGCTTCCAAAAACATAGCTGCTTGCGCTTTCCAGTCAAGCGCAAGAGCCTGTTTTTGCTCGAAATTCATGCCTTCGGCACCCACAGGCATCGTCCAGTGGGTGAGCCACAGCGTAAGGCAGTCCACTACCACCAGGGTGTGCGCCGTGCTCAGGCGCGCCACGGCAGCAGCCAGATCGCGCGGCTCTTCCACGGTTTGCAGGCCGGGCACACGCAGGGCACGGTCGCGCTGGTGGCGGGCGATGCGCTCGCGCATTTCGTCGTCCCATGCTTCCCCCGTGGCGATGAGCACGGCGCGGTGCTCGCCCGATTGCGCCAGCCAGTCGCGCGCCAGCAGCTCGGCGCGGCGCGACTTGCCGCTTTTCTGGCCACCCAGGATGAGTTCGGTGGTGATGGCTGCGTGCGGCATGGTCATAGGGGCACTCCGCCCATCAGGTGGGCCACCGCCTCGGGGCTGGAAGGAAACCACGCGTGAAAGTAGCTGGCGTGGATGCTGCCCTGCTGGTACAGCGCCTCGCCAGCATCCGGCGCGGGCACTTCACCCGGCCGGGCCGTGCGGGCCACCACGGTGGCGCTGCTGTCGCAGGTCGAATAGTGAAACGTGTGGCCACGCAGGGTATGCCCCGCCACGGCCAGTTGCTGCGGCCCCAGCGCTGCCAGGCGCTTTTGCATGGTCACCTGGCCGGGCAGCAGTCCCCACAGCGGAGCCGTGCTGCCGTCAGCCAGGGTGATGGATTCAAACAGCGCCATCATGCCGCCACACTCGGCCCACAGGGCCTTGCCTGCGGCCACATGCGCACACAGGCTGGCCTGCATGCCGGTGTTGGCGACGATCTGCGCGGTGTGCAGCTCGGGGTAGCCACCGGGCAACCACACGGCATCGCAGTGGGGCAGCGCCGCGTCGTGCAGGGGCGAAAAAAATACCACGCGCGCGCCCATCTGCGTGAGGCACTGCACGTTGGCGGCGTAGATGAAGCAGAACGCGGCATCGCGCGCCACGGCCACCGTGCGGCCCGCCAGCAAGGCGGGCACGGCAGCCGTGTGCGCGGGCGCGGGGAAATCCACCGCCCAGCGTTGCAGGTCCTGGGCCGTCATCTGCCCCAGCGGCGTGGCCGCCAGCGCGTCGGCAGCGGCATCCAGGCGCTGCTGGCTGTCCAGCAGCTCGTGCGCCGCCACCAGGCCCAGGTGCCGCTCGGGCAGCAAGGCCCCGGCAGCACGGGCAGCGCCCACATCAACGCCCACATCAGCTTTCAAGGTCACCCGCATCAGGGCACCCAGCCAATCCTGGGGCTCGCGCAAGCCAGCCTGCAGCATGTCGGCATGGCGTGCGCTGCCCACGCGGTTGGCCAGCACGCCCGCCCAGGGCAAACCCGGGCGGTAGTGCCGCAAGCCAAACGCCAGTGCACCAAAGGTGCCAGCCATGGCGGACGCATCCACCACCGCCAGCACCGGCACACCGAAGCGCTGGGCCAGATCGGCCGCACTCGGGTCGCCATCGAACAGGCCCATGACGCCTTCGATAAGGATGAGGTCAGCCTCTTGCGCCGCCGCATGCAGGCGCCGGGCGCAGTCGGCTTCGCCCGTCATCCACAGGTCGAGCTGGTGCACCGGGGCCCCGCTGGCAAGCTGGTGCCAGTGCGGGTCCAGAAAGTCGGGCCCGCACTTGAACACCCGCACCTGAAGTCCCCTGCGCGCATGCAGCCGCGCAAGGGCCGCCGTAACGGTGGTCTTGCCCTGGCCGGACGCGGGTGCGGCGACCAGCAGCGCCGGGCAGCGGGCCGATGAAGGTGGAGTCATGCTGAGCGCGTACCGACCAGAGACTGAGCCGCCGCGCCGGGCCGCCCCAAGCAAGGCTGCGCCCCCTCGGGGGGCAGCGACCACACGAAGTGAGAGAGCTTGGGGGCTATGTTCACTGCGGCGCCCACTTCACGCCGACATAGAGCGTACGGCCAGGTGTGGCGTAGGTGCGGGCCAACTGGTAGTCCTTGTCGGCCAGGTTATCTATGCGGGCCAGCAGCGTGTAATCACGGGCAATGCGGGTGCTTGCATACAGGTTGAACAGCGCATAGCCCCCCAGCACATTGGTGTTGGCAGCATTGTCAAACCGGCGACCCGAGGCCTGCACCTCGGCGCCCAGGGTCCAGTCGGCAATGCGCGTGTCGGCACCCAGGGTGGCATGGCGCTTGGCCCGGCGCGCCAGCTGCTTGCCCGTGTCCAGGTTGCGTGGGTTTTGCAGGTCGAGCGAGCCGTGAAGCTGCACACCCGACAGGTGGTAAGACCCGGCAAACGTTACACCCTCGTACTGCGCGCGGGCCGTGTTGGCATAGCAACCGAAGGCAGATGCACAGGTGCCTGCACCCGCGAACGAGATCAGGTTCGAGACCCGGTTGCGGTAAGCCACCACCGAGAAGCTGCTGCGGTCTTGTGCATACCGCAGGCCCAGTTCGGCGTTGCGGCTGGTCTCGGGCTGCAGCGTGGCCACGCCGTATTCGCTGAACCGGTGGTACAGGGTAGGTGCCCGAAAAGCAGTGCCCACCGAGGCCGTTGCGCGCCAGTGTGAAGCAAACGCGTAGCCATAAGACGCACTGCCCGTGTCCTTGCCACCGAATTCGCTGTCGGAATCGTGGCGCACATTGAGCTGCAGCGTGTGGCGCCCCGCGTTGAAGCCATAGCCCAGCGCCAGCGCGTCCTGCGAGCGGCCATTCTGGATGGGGGCGTTTTGCAGGTCGTCTTCGCGGCGTTCCAGGGCGGCACTGAAACGATGTGCGCCCCAGCGGAAATCGTTTTGCCAGAGGTAGCCGCGCAGCTTTGTCTCGGTGAGGTAAGGCGATGGCGTGGTTTCGTAGCGGTTGACCGAATCGGTCACCGACACGCGCGTGCTGTACACGTCCGACCATTGCGCAGCCCAGCTGAGGCCTGCCGTACGCAGGCGGTTCAGGCTGCGGTCATCCACGGGCCTGGACACGCTGTAAGAGGTATTGTCGTAGCCCGCATTCATTCGGCTGGCCAGCAGCGTCGCGTCCAGACGGTGCCGGGCATTGATGCGAAATCCCAGCCGGGCGTTACCCGAGGTGCTTTGGTAGCCGTCGCGGTCAGGGTTGTGTGAGCCGCTGACCTTGGCATCAAACCCGTCGCTGATTTCGCGCGCAATGCCCAGCGAATAATCGAACGCGCCATCCTGCCCGGCCGCGCCGCTGACCCCGGCCTCGATTTTGCGGGTGCCCTGGCTGCCAATGCCCATGCCCACATAGGGCCTTGCAGGGCCTTCGCCCCGACGGGTGAATAGCTGGATCACGCCACCAATGGCGTCCGATCCATAGACCGCAGCGGCCGGGCCGCGCAGCACCTCGATGCGGTCGATCTGCGACAGGGGAATCTGCTCCCACTGCGCGCCGCCGGTGGACTGCGAGTCAATGCGCACGCCATCGATATAGACCGCCGTGAAGCGCGATTCAGCGCCCCGCAGAAAAACGCTGCTGGCGTTGCCCACGCCACCGTTGCGTGAAATCTCGATACCCGGCAGGCGTGCCAGCACATCGGCCAGGCCCGTGGCACCGCTGCCTTCGATGGTTTCGCGGTCCACGATGGACACGTCGGCCACCAGATCGGCCAGGGGCTGCTCGGTGCGCGTGGCGGTCACCACGGTGTCTTGCAGCGAAGGCATGCGTGCGTTTTGCGCCAGCAGCACGGGCGCAGCCCATGGCTGCGCTTGCGCCACCACCTGGGCAGACACCAGCGACAGGACAGCCAGCACGCAGGGGCGCAGGCACAGCGGCGCCATACGGCGCGCACGAGGGGTACGGATTTTCATAGGAATCATCATCAACAAACAACCCGAGCCGGCTTCCCCGCCAGCATGTGGGTGACAAGGCTTCGTTTGCCCTGAAAGGCGCACGAAACCACCGTGTTGGCCGGTATCCGGGCTGGCGGAGCACCCTCCAATGCCTTCCCAGGCGCTTGTTCAAGGCACCCAGTGGCGTGTGAATGAAGAGGGAATCGGATGATTCGTCCGCTGACCGTTGCGGGGGCAGCGCAGGCTGGGCCCACCATGTTTGGCGGAACCTCCCTGCTTCCCGTTGAACTGCGGTATGTGAACCACACCGCGAGCACCAACGGCGCGATTTTAAGGGCATTCCAGGTGCACCCCTCTACAATCGTTGGCAGTATGGACGCTCCTTCCACCACCGACCAGATCGCCGAACGCGTTGAGCGGTTGCTCTTGCGCCACGCGGAACTCCAGCGCACCAACGCCCTGCTGGCAAGCCAGGTGGCTAGCCTCACGCAAGAGCGCGACTCCCTCAGATCACGCTTGAGCGCCGCCCGCGCCCGGGTGGATGCCCTGCTGGAACGCCTGCCCACCGCCCCCTCCCCCAAGGACGCCGAATGAAACAAATCGAGGTGCAGATCCTGCAGCAAAGCTACCTGCTGTCCTGCCCCGAAGGGCACGAGTCAAGGTTGCTGGAAGCGGTGGAGCGTGTAGACACCGCCATGACGCGCATCCGCGATGCCGGCAAGGTGCGGTCGCGCGAACGCATTGCCGTGCTGGCGGCGCTGAATCTGGCGTTTGACATTGCCGACCGCGAAGCCGCTGACCTGGCGGCCGAGCGTGCACAACCAGCCGGTCACACCCACACCATCGGATCAACAAGCCAGCCTTCCGACGCGAGCACCGATGATCAGCGGCTGCAGGCGCTTGTGCGTCGCCTGGATGACGCCTTGGGGGAAGACGGGCGACTGCTCTGAGCAAATCGCACCTGCAGCCACTGTTTACAACGGCAGCGCCTGCAGGGCATGCATCCAGCGCCTACAATGGAGGTGTCTGCGGTGCTGCCGGGCTTTATATTTCCTTGAACCAATGCTCATTGAGCACGGGCTTGGTACATCGCCCGGTGAGCGTGATCATCTCGCGTCAGATGAACCCAACGCCTGGCTGCCCTCGCCCACCTGAACCCCCGGTTCAGGATGCCGGTCCGGTGGCACTTGCAGACACCCTCTTTTTGCCCCCGTCAGTGCAACAACGCTCTGCGCAGACGTCGCGCCTTCAGTACCCCCGGAATCCTTTGCATGATGCTCGACCCCCTTCTGATTGTTGAACTCGGAATCCTCGGTCTGGGCACAGGTTTTCTGGCGGGCCTGCTCGGCATTGGTGGTGGCATGCTGCTGGTGCCCTTCCTGACCTACATCCTGGGCCACCAGCAAGTAGCCCCCGATCTCGCCGTCAAGATGGCCATTGCCACCTCCATGGCCACCATCATGTTCACCTCGATTTCCAGCGTGCGCGCACACCACAAGCGGGGTGCGGTGCGCTGGGACATCGTGAAGCGGCTGGCGCCGGGCATCGTTATCGGCGGACTGGTGGCGAGCCTGGGCGTTTTTTCGCTGCTCAAGGGTGCATTTCTGGCAATCTTCTTCGGGCTTTTTGTGAGCTTCTCCGCATTTCAGATGTTTCTGGACAAAAAACCGGCGCCGTCCCGACAGATGCCGGGACCCGGCGGTCAATTGGCGGCCGGGGGGCTGATTGGTTTCCTGTCCGGCCTGGTGGGTGCCGGTGGTGGTTTTGTCAGCGTGCCCTTCATGACCTGGTGCAACGTGGCCATTCACAATGCCGTCGCCACCAGTGCCGCACTGGGCTTTCCGATTGCCTTGGCGAATGTGGTGGGTTATGCGGTGGGCGGTCAATCCGTGGACGGCCTGCCCGCAGCCTCGCTCGGCTATATCTGGCTACCGGCTCTGGCAGTCATCGCCACCTGCAGCGTCATGACAGCGCCCTTGGGCGCCCGCGCCGCGCACCAACTGCCCGTGAAACAGCTCAAACGTGTGTTTGCCAGTTTGCTGTTCGTGCTGGCAGCCTACATGCTCTGGAAGGGCGTGGCCGCGTACTGAGGGAAACCCCCTGCGATACGGTAAGGCCACATGCTGAGCGCCCTCCCCGTGCTCTTGCGCTGCGGGAGCAAGCTATTCGCCCAGTCTAGGAGCCTGTCGGACTTGGAGCGTCGAAAGTGAAAATCGGCCCCAGCGAGGACAGTTTTTGCCAGATTTGCAGCGCCATAGCCCGGCTATGGGGCAAAAAGGTGGTGAAAAATGGATCGCTGCGGCCGATTTGCAGCCGACGATTTCCAAGTCCGACAGGCTCCTAGGTGGCAGGCCTCTCTGGCGCAAACTGCGCCAGCCCGAGGGTGGACTTGCCCAGCAGTTGCCGGAACTCGGCCGAAGGCAGGCCAGGCGAACACAGGTATCCCTGAAAATGGCCACACTGCATCTGTTGCAGCACGGCGCGTTGGGCAGATGTTTCCACACCCTCTGCCACCACTTCGATATGCAGCGCGCGCCCCATGCTGATGATGGCACTGACAATGGCACGGTCCCCATCGTCTTCGGGCAGGCCCCGCACGAACGACTGGTCGATCTTGAGCTTGTGGATGGGCAGCTTCTTCAGATAAGCAAGGCTGGAGTAGCCCGTCCCAAAGTCGTCGATGGCGAGGCTCACACCAAGCTCTGACAGGGCTCCCAAGCGCAGCTCCATTTCGTGCGCATCCTGCAGCAAGATGGTTTCGGTCAGCTCCAGTTCGAGCAAGGTCGGTGGCAACTGGTGCACTGCCAGCAGACGCGTCAGACGTTCCACGAAATCTGCCTGGCGAAACTCCAGCGCAGAAACGTTGACGGACACCACAATGGGCATGCCATCCCGCATCCATTGCGCAGCTTCGCGCACAGCCTGCTCCATCACCCATGCCCCCAGCGTCACGATATAGCCGGACTCCTCAGCCAACGGCACAAACTGTGCGGGTGATACGGCACCAAACTCAGGGTCCGTCCATCGGATCAGCGCCTCTGCCCCGATGATCCTGCCGGTAATGAGGTTCACCTGCGGTTGATAATGCACAGACAGGCGCTGCTCACCCAGCGCCTGGCGCATGGCGTGCTCGAGCTTCATGCGCGAGAGCAGGTTGGCGTTCATCTGTGGCTGGTAAAAGCCAAAGCTGCCACGCCCCCGCTCCTTGACGCGGTACATGGCCGTGTCGGCCTGCTTGATGAGATCGTCCAGCGTGGCCCCGTCTTGCGGATACAGCGCCATGCCAATGCTGCACTGGATGGAGAACCCCATGCCATCCAGCAAGAACGGCCTGAGCATGTCGTCCAGTATCCGGCCTGCCACGCTTTCCGCCACCACGGCGTCGGCGCCATGCAAATAAATCACGAACTCGTCGCCACCGAGGCGGCACAACATGTCGGTCTGTCGCAGGCAAGCCTGCAGGCGCTCGGCAACCAACTGCAATACCCGATCACCAAAGGGATGGCCCAGAGAGTCGTTGATGATCTTGAACCGGTCCAGATCCAGGAAAAGGATGGCAAAGCCGGTGTCGCTGGCCCGCCCGCCTTGAATCGCGGTGTGCACCCTCTGCGATAGCAGCAACCGGTTGGGCAAACCGGTCAGCACATCGCTGTAGGCAAGTTCTTCAATGCGTTTCTGGGCCGCGTGCTGCAACGTGAGGTCGCGCATGAAGCCAATGCTTTGTACAACCCGGCCTTCATCATCGCGCAGCGCAACCCATGAAAGATGCACGGCGCAGTAGGCACCGTTGTCGCATGGCAACCAGAGCTCGCCCTCCCAGAAGCCTTCACGATCCCATCCGGCCAGCACCTGTTCCATGAAGGATGCGTCCGAACCACTACCAAACAAGGACGCCGCCAGGCATCCCTCAAACGCTGCAGAGCAAGGCCCAACCAAACGCTCGCAGCCCGGATTCATGCGCATGAGCTGGTGCTGGCTATCTGCAATGAAGATGGCGTCCAGGCTGGAATCAAAAACCCGTGCCGCCAGACGCAGGCTAGCCTGCACCTCGGTCTGGCGGGTGATGTCCCGAAAGGAATACACACGTCCCACGGGTCGTCCCTTGTGAAGCTGGGGCACCACGCGGCGCTCCACCGTCATGCCGCCGTGCAACTCAAGGATGTCGGTGCGCTCCAGCAGCGGCTCACATTCAATGGCGGCAAGGCGCGCCTGATAGTCCTCTGCATCCACCACCATGGATGAGAGATGCTCGTGCACCGCAGCGTCATTGCGCTGCAGCAATAGCGCCCGCGGAATATTCCAGATTTGCGCCAGCCGCTGGTTAAAGGCACGCACGCGCCCGTCAAGCCCGCACACCAGCATGCCGTCGGCAGCGGAGTCGAGGGTGGCGCGCAATTCGGAGAGCAAGGTTTCCAGCTCCTGCTCGGTAGCGTTCTGGGCACTGCGGTCCAGCATGGTGAGCATGAGAACAGCGTGCCCATCGCCCGGGTTCACCCATGTGACGCGTCGATCCACAGGCACCAGCACACCATCTGCTCGCAACATGCTGGTGTGAGAGTGAATGCCAGCTGCAAGGGTGGCCTTGGGCTCGGCCCAGAAGGCATGGTCCTGGGGCGTCGCTGCCAGGCTTGTCACGGGCTTGCCTACCATGTCGCTACTTGGCAGTCCAGCCAACCGCTCCGCCGCCTTGTTCACCTGCAGGATGCACAGGCTCTTTTCGTCCACGAGCCAAACGGCCTCCAGCAAGCCATCCAGCCAGGCGTGCGTCGGAAAAAGACTCACGCTTGCGCCTTGTCGGGACCGGGGTCTACCGCGCGTTCAAAAAAATAACAGATCCGCTTGCGAGGCGACAGGTAATCGAGTGCATCGCGAGGCAACTGGGCAGGCTTCAGACTGCGTCGTATACCCAGTTCGGGCATCTCCTCCAGGTCCAGCACCGGCGCCTCGTCCTTGGGAACGCGGGTGTCGTGAACAATCACCTTGGGGCGCAGCGGCCTGGAAGAGTTGACCGAAACCACAATCGCGTAACGGTCATTCACCAGCTGAACCACGGATCCTGGCGGATAAACCCCCATCATTCGGATGAAGGCTCCCAGTACCACCGGATCAAAGCGCGACTTGAGCTGGGCAAAAATCGCCGAAAGGGCTTCGTGGGGAGTCAGGACCTCCACACTTCCCACCGGGTTGCACATGCGGTCGTAGTGATTGACCAAGGCCAGAATCTGGCCCGCGCGCCCCATATCTTCGCCCACGAGACGCAGGGGGAATCCGCTACCGTCTGCCATTTCATGGTGCTGGGCTATTGCGGTCAGAACAGCATCTGACAGTCCCATTTGCTGGGCAAAAGCGACTGAATGCCCCACATGCGCCTCATAACGCTCTCGCGCGGCCGGAGTGAGCCCGGCGTCAGCTGGTGCGTTGAGCTTGCCCAGATCGTGCAGCAACGCAGCCATCCCGAGCTGGTGCATTTCCGGGGTTTTCATGCCCAAAGCCTTGCCCAGCAAGAGGCTGACCACCATGACATTGACGGGGTGCAGCGCGCTGCTCTCGCCCACGCCTTCTGACAGGAGACGGATCACTACGTCCCCGTTCTGCAGCAATTCCTTCAGGCAGTCCGCCACCAGCGCTTCGCTGTGATGGCGAGCCAGGTCTGGCTGCGCGCCAACTGCACGCTCTACGGCCTGATACTGCCGTGTCGCGTCCTCGAAACGCTGGTTGCATGCGGCCAATAGCTGGTTCTGACGCTGCAAGTGGGCGCGATTCTGGGCGGCGATGGAATCTGCAATTACAGCCGGGACAACCGGGTCTGCTGCCAATTCCGGGTCGTCCACATCAGGCACCTTGGCCACTACCGCGTCCAGTGCGGGATCACTTTTATGGGGATAGTAACGAACTTCGGAAAGGCCAAGCTCCCTGAGCGTGGCAATCTGGCTCGCCGAAACGATGCGAAAGCGGCTCACTGGGAAAGGATGATGCAACCAGCCCACGTCCAACTGAACGTACATGCCGATGCGAAGCTGACTGATGTCAATAAGGAGGGAAGAATTCACAGCACATAGAAAGATACATGGTAAGATGAATTCCACCAATAGTTACTGCAATTATCGCCCGGTCACCGACTCCAACACGGTTGCCTTGCAGCTAACGGCACCACAAGGAGGGTTTGTAGATCAGATCCATCCACAGGGCCCAACCAGCAACCCCCACCAGTAGCGCCCCCGCCAGCCGGGTTCCCCAGCTGGCGCGCACCGCATTGATGCGTGTACGCAAGCGGCCCCACAACCAAGGGCCACCCACAAGCCAAAGACCGCTGCCCACTCCGAAAAGCAGCATGGTGACGGCGCCCTGCAGTGCACCACCGCTGAGCGCGGCAACCAGCAGCGCCGAATAAAGCAATCCGCAAGGCATGAGGGCCCAAAGCAGCCCCGCCACCATCAGCCCTCCAGGTGCACGGACAAGAGGTTGCACGCGGCGCCAAGCCGTGCGCCCGGCCCGCTCCACCCACACCGGCTGACGCGCCTGCACCATCATCATCAAGCCCCAGGCCATGACAGCAACGTGCATCAAGGTCCATACCGGACTCAGGGCCATGGTTTGCTGCGTCAGCCAGGCCAGGCTCTCCATGGCCAGCGCTGCCAGCGCGCCCGCCCCGGCATAGCCAAACAGGCGCCCAAGGTGAAACGCCAGCAACCGGCGCGGCATGCCGCCTTGCGGAACCCACTGCACTGCCTGAACCGCAACGTTGCCGGTTTCGTCCGCAGTGGAACGCGCCCCGCCCTGCCCCACCAGCGCACCGCAAGGTGCAGCGCACATGGCCAAGCAATGGGGCCCGCCTGCGAGACCCATGAACAAGGCAGTTACGGCGAGAGGCGCAAGCATTTATTAGGGTGCACAGTCCATTCAGTCAACGCTAGATGATGCGTGAGAACCTGGCCCGATTGCGGTCCGCCTGCAAATAGCGGTCAAACACCATTGCGATGCCGCGCACAAAAAACCATCCCATGGCCGTCACCTTGATGCTCTCTGAATTCAGCACAACAAGACCTTGTTCGGCCATGGTCTCCAGCTGCTCCAGCTCGGGCGCAAAATACTTCCGAGAATCAATAAGCCACGCTTGGTCAATGGGTTCAAACTGCAATTCACCTTGGCACATGAGCGCCATGATGACAGCCCTTCGGACCAGATCGTCACGGTTCAGCGCCAATCCACGCACCACAGGCAAACGTCCCTGGTCCAGATGGTCGTAATATTCCTCGAGCGACTTGGCGTTCTGACTGTAGGTGGCACCCACCCTGCCGATCGCCGACACCCCCAAGCCAATGAGGTCGCAATCGGGTTGGGTGCTGTAACCTTGAAAATTGCGGTGCAGTCGCCCTTGCCGCTTGGCAACGGCCAAAGCATCGGTGGGCAAAGCAAAATGGTCCATGCCCACATAGACATACCCGGCTTCCATGAAAGTGTCCAGCGAGCGCGAGAGCATGGTCACCTTGGCTGACGCCGCGGGCAGTTCTGTCGAGAGAATGCGCCGCTGAGGCTTGAAGCGATCTGGCAAGTGCGCATAGGCATACAGAGCAATCCGGTCTGGGCGCAACTGGACCACCTGAGCCAAAGTGCGGTCGAATGACTCGGGTGTCTGGCGTGGCAGCCCGTAGATCAAATCGACATTGACCGACTCAAAGCCCAGCGCGCGCGACGCCTCCACGAGCGCGAAGACCTGCTCTGCGGGCTGGATGCGGTGCACGGCCTTCTGAACCTCGGCATCGAAATCCTGAACGCCGAAGCTCAGACGATTGAAGCCCAACTCGGCCAGCACCGCCAGCCGATCTGCCGTGACAGTGCGTGGGTCCACTTCGATGGAGTACTCTCCGCCCGGGGCGAAAGTGAAGCTGCGCCGCAGCGTGGCCATGAGCTGCCGCAATCCATCGTCCGAGAGGAACGTAGGTGTTCCCCCCCCCAAATGCAGCTGACTGACAACCTGCCCGGTGCCGCAATGGGCCGTGTGCAGATCAATCTCGCGGCTCAAGTAGCGCAAGTACACATCCGCACGGTCGTGGTGCTTGGTGATGATTTTGTTGCAAGCGCAGTAGTAACACAGCGATTCGCAAAAGGGGATATGGACGTACAGGGACAATGGCAACGCCATCGCCGTGGTGCCAAGCCGACGCTGCGAAAGCGCGAGGGCATAATCCTCCTGCCCAAAAGCTTCGACAAACCTGTCGGCCGTTGGGTATGAGGTGTAACGGGGCCCTGGCACGTCAAAACGGCGCAGAAGTTCTGGTGAAACAGCGGTCATTGGAAAATATCCTTGCGTGCAGCAGTACTGTGCCGTACCCTTCGCCCAACGTCCTTGACTTTAATCAAGAGGATGGTCGGACGTAGCGGCGACAATTTGATTCATGTCAGCAGCCGAGCGCACAAATCGCGTCC
Source organism: Acidovorax sp. 35-64-16 (assembly GCF_002281195.1). NCBI lineage: Bacteria > Pseudomonadati > Pseudomonadota > Betaproteobacteria > Burkholderiales > Comamonadaceae > Acidovorax > Acidovorax sp. 35-64-16. The sequence goes on from NZ_NCFM01000006.1 coordinate 67,408, forward strand.
CGCCAGCCACACACCAATTATCCCTGCCCAACCAGACTCCAGTGTCCATGAATCCGCAAACCATCAAAGTCGCCTGCTCCAACTGCAACCTGCGAGAACTCTGCATGCCCGTTGGTCTGAACGAGCAGCAGCTGCAACGGATTGATGAAGTCGTGGCTGTACGACGAAAAATCAAACGGGGAAGTACGCTGTTTCGCAATGGCGAGTCGTTCACTTCGCTCTATGCCATCCGTACCGGGTTTTTCAAGACCTGCGTCGCCACGGAAGACGGACGCGATCAGGTCACGGGCTTTCAGATGGCCGGTGAAATCATCGGACTGGATGGCATCGTCAACGATCACCACACCTGCGATGCCGTCGCGCTCGAAGACGCCGAAGTGTGTGTCATGCCTTTCGATCGCATCGAAGAGCTGTCGCGCGAAGTCTCTGCACTGCAGCACCACGTTCACAAGATCATGAGCCGTGAAATCGTGCGCGAGCACGGCGTGATGCTTTTGCTTGGCAGTATGCGCGCAGAGGAGCGCCTCGCAGCCTTTCTTCTCAATCTGGTGCAACGCCTTCATGCCCGCGGGTTCTCTCAATCAGAGCTGGTGCTGCGAATGACACGAGAGGAAATCGGCAGCTACCTGGGTCTCAAGCTGGAAACGGTGAGCCGAACGTTCTCCAAATTTGTGGAAGACGGCATCGTGGAAGTCAAGCAGCGCCACGTTCGCATTCTGGACACCGAAGCCCTCAGGCGAATCGTCAACAACCAACAGGCCTGCCACTGAGCAGCCACCTGAAATCGCGCCCCCCACTGAGTCGCCTCACTGCAACGGCATGGCGGCTACGGGCAGGGCGTCACTTTGTGACAATCGTCGGGCCGAGCATGCGCAGGCACAGGACAACAATTGAGCTCAAAAGGTGACATGGACAGCAGGGTTGTCATAGCACTGGCAACCATGGTGATGATCCAGAACACGAAAAAAGCGAGGGTGTAGACACCCTCGCGAGACAGCGTCAAGGGCTGGCCAAACCAATGCAGATCCTGCGGATCCACCATGGCAAAAACCAGCATTTCGAGAATGCCCGCCACCATGAAGGCAGGCCATGCAATCCACATCAGGCGTTGTGTCCACATCGTCTTGTTTCCTTTAATCTTGGCAAAAGATTGCGCATGCGGAGTGCCAACTCAGCGGGGCTGATCTCCGGCAGGAGTCGCCGCGTGGTTCCGGGCTTTCAGTGCAGGAGCCAAGCTTTTTTCTGGTTGCGCCAGCGTCTGGTTGATTTCAAGCCCCTTGCGGTAATAGTCTTCGGCCACAACGGGGTCTGGGCGGCTGATGGCCAGCCACAAGGTGACAAAACCAGCGATCACCACAATGACCGGCCCGGCAATCACCAGCCAGACATGACCGAATCTCCACCAAGGTTGCGGTTCACGATTGATAACGGGGTTGGACGACATGGAATCTCCTTGAAACATCAGCAATACAGCGCACAAACCACCATGTAGGGCACAGTGACTTTCACTCAGCGTGGAACCAGGAAAATGGATTTTTCAGCCACTTTGCCGCCGCTTTCCAGCGCTGAAATGTCGAAATGAATCGCGTGAGAACCTGGAGGTGCCGATCCATAGGGGATTTGCAACCGCACTGCGACCCAACGAGACTCCGCAGCGCCTATGTCTACCTCTTGCTCCGAGGCCACCTCAAGGCCATCCAGGCCCGATGCTGAAATGCGATAGCGCTGCGTAGCCTCTGTAGCGTTCATGATTTGCAGCCGATAAACATTTTCAAGCTTGCCCCCCGCCACAATGCGGGACAAGGCGGCGCGATCCCGCACAATATCCACTTTGAGCGGTGTCCGTGTTGTGAGGCTGACTAACATACCCACGCACAATGCGACCAGAACGGCGGTGTAGATGAGCACACGAGGGCGCAAGACATGTCGCAAAATTTGCGACTGATTCCAGCGATTGAGAACACCATTCTGGGTTGAATACCGTATCAAGCCCTTGGGGTAGTGCATCTTGTCCATCACGGTATTGCAGGCATCCACGCAAAGGCCGCAGCCAATGCATTCGTATTGCAGACCCTTGCGGATATCAATACCCACCGGGCACACTTGAACACACAAGGTGCAGTCAATGCAGTCGCCCAGCCCCTTGGCCTTGTAGTCCACCGTCTTGACTCGGGGGCCACGCGGCTCGCCTCGGGCTTCGTCGTAGGTGACGATGAGCGTATCTCGATCGAACATTGCGCTCTGGAAACGGGCATAGGGGCACATGTATTTGCACACCTGCTCCCGCATAAAACCGGCATTGCCGTAGGTGGCCAATCCGTAGAAAAGCACCCAGAAAATCTGCCAGCCGCCAGCAAAAGCCAACAGCTCAGGACCCAGCTCCCGAATCGGCACAAAATAACCCACAAAGGTGAAACCGGTCCAAAGGGACACGGCCACCCATACGGCCTGTTTCAGGAACTTCTTGCGGATTTTCTCAAATGTCCAGGGGCCCGCATCCAGCCGCAGACGCGCACTGCGATCTCCCTCGATCTTGTGCTCGATCCACATGAATATCTCGGTGTAGACCGTTTGTGGGCAAGCAAATCCGCACCATAACCGGCCCGCAACCGCAGTAAACAGAAACAGCGAAAGCGCCGAAATGATCAGCAGCCCCGTCAGATAGATGAAATCCTGTGGGTACAGAACCAAGCCGAAAATATAGAAACGGCGAGCACCCAGATCAAACAGCACCATCTGGCGCTGGCCCCACTCAAGCCAAGGCAACCCATAAAAAACGATTTGGGTCAGAAACACCATGGCCCACCGCCAACGCGCAAAGTACCCACTGATGGATCGCGGGTAAATCTTCTTTTGCGCCTCGTAGAGGGAAACAAATTCGCCCTCTGCCGATGGATCGGGTGTGGCCGCCGCAATGGGAATGACCTTGCGCGGTGGCCTGTCAGATGATTTCATGGTGCTGGCGGTGGAGGCAGAAAAACAAACACTTCAGGACGACGACCCCAGCCAGAGGTGGCGGGGTCGCCCCGATTTCAACGGGCGGCGGCGGGCTTGTTGGACAAGCCCCATACATAGGAAGCCAGCACGCCGATCTGCGCTTCTGACAGCTTGTCTGCTTGCGCAGGCATCTCGTTGACCTTGCCGCTATTGATCATGGTGGTGATGGCCGCTTCGCCCCAGCCATGCAACCAGATGTCGTCCGTCAGGTTGGGGGCACCCAGAGCCTGGTTGCCCTTGCCGTCCATACCGTGGCAGGCCGCGCATGAGACAAACTTGGACTTACCCAAGGATGCCCGCACGGAATCATGGGGGCTGCCCGAAAGACTCAAGACATAGTGCGACAGATTGCGGACATCTTCCGGAGATCCGACCGCAGCAGCCATGGGAGGCATATTGCCGATGCGCCCCTTTTCAAGGGTTTCGCGGATCTTTTCGGGGTTGCCGCCATGCAGCCAGTCGTTGTCCGCAAGGTTGGGGAAACCCTTGCTGCCACGAGCATCCGAACCGTGGCACTGGGCACAGTTGTTCATGAACAGGCGCTCGCCAATGGCATGTGCCTGCGGATCCACGGCCACGTCTTCAGGCTTCATGGACGCAAAGCGTGCATACAGAGGCTCAATTTCCGCCTTGGCTTTGGCCATTTCGGCCTCGTACTCGCCCTTTTGCGTCCAGTTCAGCTTGCCTGTGAAGGTGCCAAGACCGGGATAGGCTGCCAGATAGCCCAGACCAAAGACGATGGTGATAACGAACAGCCACACCCACCAACGCGGCAGGGGGTTGTTCATTTCGACCAGATCCTCGTCCCAGACGTGGCCGGTGGTGTTGTCGGCCGTGGCCGAGACTTTCTTGCGGCCCGCCATCCAAAGCAGAATGCCGCAGGCGATGATGCCGACAAGGGTCAGCGTGGTCACAAAGACCGACCAGAAATTGCTGGTGAAGTCACTCATGGGATGTTCTCGTTCTGGTGAAGGTCAATCTTGCTTGAAGGGCAGCTGGGCTGCCTCATCAAACCTGGACTTGTTGCGGCCCCTGTAGGCCCAGACCCAGATGCCAATAAAGCAAGCCATCGATGCCAGTGTGGCGACGATGCGCATGGTCGTGATGTCCATGGCAAATTTCCTTTACTTGAGCGCACGGCCCATGACTTGCAGGTAAGCCACCAAGGCATCCATCTCGGTCTTGCCCTTCACATCAGCGGCAGACGCAGCGATCTGCTCATCGGTATAAGGCACGCCCACGGTTCGCAGCGCATTCATGCGCGGGGCTACATCGGCTGGATCAAGGGTGTTTTTCTCAAGCCATGGATACGCGGGCATATTGGACTCGGGCACCACGTCGCGCGGATTGTTCAGGTGAATGCGATGCCATTCGTCGCTGTACTTTCCTCCCACACGATGCAGATCAGGGCCGGTGCGTTTGCTGCCCCACTGGAACGGATGGTCGTACACGTATTCGCCAGCAACCGAGTAGTGGCCATAGCGCAAGGTTTCTGCGCGGAAGGGCCGGATCATCTGTGAATGGCAGTTGTAGCAACCTTCACGAATGTAGACATCGCGCCCCATCAGCTGAAGCGACGAGTACGGCTGCACGCCGGTTACCGCCTCGGTTGTGGACTTCTGAAAGAACAGAGGCACGATTTCCACCAGGCCGCCGATGGCGATCACCAGCAGGATCAGCACGATCATCAGAAAATTGTTGGTTTCCACCTTCTCATGGGTGAAGCCGGCAGAAGCATTTTGGTTTTTATCAGACATGAATGGGCTCCTTCGGGCTCAGGCGTGGGCAGCGTTCACGGCGGGAATGGCTACCTTGACCGAACGACCAGAAATAGCGGTTGCCCACACGTTCCAGGCCATGATGATCATGCCGCCCAGATACAGCAGCCCACCGGCCACGCGGATCACGTAGAACGGATAGGTTGCCTTCACGCTTTCAACGAAGGTATAGGTCAACGTGCCGTCCGCATTGATGGCGCGCCACATCAGGCCCTGCATCACACCGGCAATCCACATGGCGGCGATGTACAGCACGATACCGATGGTGGCCATCCAGAAGTGCAGCTCAATCGCCTTGATGGAGTGCATCTTTTCGCGCCCGAACAGGCGGGGAACCATGTAATACAGCGAACCCATGGTGATCAGACCCACCCAACCCAAGGCACCCGAGTGCACGTGACCCACGGTCCAGTCGGTGTAGTGGCTCAGGGCATTGACGGTCTTGATGGACATCATCGGACCCTCGAACGTGGACATGCCGTAGAACGACAGCGACACGATCAAAAAGCGCAGGATAGGGTCGTCACGCAGCTTGTGCCAGGCGCCCGACAGGGTCATGATTCCGTTGATCATGCCGCCCCAGCTCGGGGCCAGCAGAATCAGGGAGAACACCATGCCCACCGATTGCGTCCAGTCAGGCAGCGCGGTGTAGTGCAGGTGGTGTGGGCCCGCCCACATGTAGGTGAAGATCAGTGCCCAGAAGTGCACGATGGACAGGCGATAGCTGTACACCGGACGGCCCGCCTGCTTGGGGATGAAGTAATACATCATTCCCAGGAAGCCGGTGGTGAGGAAAAAGCCCACAGCATTGTGGCCGTACCACCATTGCACCATGGCATCCTGAACACCCGCATAGGCCGAATAGCTCTTCATGAAACCTGCGGGAATGGCAGCACTATTGACAATGTGCAGCAAGGCTACCGCCAGGATGAAGGCCCCAAAGAACCAGTTGGCCACATAGATATGCTTGACCTTGCGCGTGCCGATCGTGCCAAAAAACACGATGGCATAGGACACCCAGGTCACGGCAATCAGGATGTCGATAGGCCATTCCAATTCGGCATATTCCTTGCCCTGGGTGTAACCCAGGGGCAAGCTGATCGCCGCAGCCACAATGACCAACTGCCAGGCCCAGAAGGTGAACGTAGCCAGCGACGGTGCGAACAGGCGCGTCTGGCACGTACGCTGCACCACGTAATAGCTGGTGGCAAACAGGCCGCAACCACCGAACGCAAAAATCACCGCGTTGGTGTGCAGTGGACGCAAGCGCCCATAACTAAGCCAGGAAATACCGAAATTGAGTTCTGGCCAAGCAAGCTGGGCGGCGATGAACACGCCCACCAGCATGCCAACCACCCCCCAGACCACGGCCATGATAGAAAACTGACGCACAACCGTGTCGTTGTAGTGCGCAGTCATTGTTTTTGGAGAATCCATCGGGCACCTCGTTTTATTACTGGAATAGTTTTATTTAAGTAGGGTTATTTGACATTGATGCATGTCAATCGTCCCGAATAATACGCTCGCCCTCTTGCTCCACGCTCTCGAACTGGCCGTGATAGATCGCCCACCACAGACCTGCCAGGACCATCAAGACCAAAATAACAGACAAGGGGATCAGCAAATACAGGATGTCCATCAGACCGGGTCCAGGGAAGATTGGGAAGCAGTGGTCATGGGGGCTGGGCCTTTCACCTGTTCTGGCATGTACGGGCCAGATGCCTGCGCACCCGGCAAGGCACGGGACAAACGGGCAGCGTTCAGCACCACCAGCAGCGAACTGAGCGCCATGCCCAGCCCCGCTAGCCAGGCCGGCATCCAGCCGACCAGCGCCAAGGGCACGCACAGCGCGTTATAGCCTGCAGCCCACCATAGATTCTGCCTGACCACGCGCAAGGTCTGACGCGCCAGCAGCACGGCCTGCGCAACCAGCGACAGGCTACCCCCCAGCACCACGAAATCAGCACGTGATTGTGCCAGCGGCACCGAACGCCCAAAGGCGAACGATACATTGGCCCCGGCGAGAACTGGGCCATCGTTGAGGCCATCGCCCACCATGGCCACATGGCGCCCCTGCGCCTGCAGCCCCTGCAAGGCAACCAGCTTGTCCTGGGGGGTGCATTCGCCCTGCGCCTGGGATATGCCTGCCTGCGTGGCCACCCGCTGCACCGCGCCCAGACGGTCTCCCGACAATATCTGCACCGACACTCCCGCCTGTTGCAGCGCACGCACCACCTCTGCTGCCTCGGGCCGTACATCTTCAATCACATCAAACCGCGCCAGTTCAGTGAACTGGCCGTCGCTCCCCTGCCCCGAAAGCACCACTTGCAGCGCCTCGCCACCATCTTGCGCGGGCACCCCCGCGTGGCGAGCCGAACCCAAGCGCAGCCAGCGCGGGGCAGCGCTGCCCGATGCGTCGTGCACTTCGGCGGTCAACCCCTGGCCCGCCTCTTCACGCAGGCTCAACGCGCTCCAGCGAGTGCTGTCCGCCGGTGCCGCCGCCACAATGGCGCGGGACGCGGGGTGCATGGACTGCCGCGCCAGCGTGGCGGCCAGAGCCAGGGCCTCGTCCCGGTCCAGCCCTGGTGCGCACCGCACCGAATGCACAGCCATGCCGTCCCGGGTGAGCGTGCCTGTCTTGTCAAACACCAGTGCATCCACGCTGGCCAGGGCCTCCAGCCCCTGCAGGTTGCGCACCAGCACGCCATGGCGGGCCAGCGTGCCCGCCGCCGTCAACATGGCCACCGGCGTAGCCAAAGACAAGGCGCATGGGCAGGTGACGATAAGCACCGCCACGGCCACCATCAGCGCGTGGCCCGGGTCAGAAGGCCACCACCAGACAACCGCCAGCCCGGCCGCCAGCAACACAGCCAAGAGGAAGGGCCGCGCAATACGGTCCGCCAGTTGGGCGAGGCGGGGCTTTTGCAATGAAGCGCTTTCCATCAAGGCCAGAATCTGGGCGAAACGGGTCTGACCACCAATCCCCTCCACCCTCACCTCGACCGGCGCCTGAAGGTTGTAGCTGCCCGCCGTTACCTGACTGCCTTCGGGGCGCTCAACCGGGGTGGATTCACCCGTGAGCAGGGCTTCATCGGCCTGGGTGTTGCCTCGCGTAATGCAGCCATCGGCAGGAAAAGCCTCGCCCGGCAGCACACGAATGGTGTCCCCCACAGCCAGCCGACGGGCGGCCACGCGTGCAAAGACACCATCGGCCCCCAGCCGCTCCACGCTGTCGGGCAGGCGGTTCATGACGGCCTCCAGCGCACCGGCCGTGCGGTCTCTTAAACGCAGCTCCAGCCACCGACCGGTCAGGAGAAAAAAGACAAACATGGTCAGCGAATCGTAAAAAACCTCGCGGCCAAAGATTCCCGAAGGGTCGAACGTCCCTGCCGTGCTCACCACAAAGGTGATGCCCATGCCCAGAGCCACCGGCAAGTCCATGCTGATGCGGCGCTGGCGGATATCCCGCAGCGCGCTGGTGAAAAACGGTCCGCAGGCAAAGAACACCACCGGCAGCGTCAGCACCCACGAGGCCCAGCGCAGTAATTGCTCCATTTCGCCGGTCAGATCGCCCGGCTGCGCCACGTAGGCGGGCCACGCGTACATCATGACCTGCATCATGCAAAAGCCCGCCACCAGCCAGCGCCACAGCGCAAGCCGGCTCTCGCGCTGGCGCTGTTCGCGGGCGTGGGAGTCCATGGCAGGCAAGGCACGATAGCCCGCCTTCTGAACCGCTGCCATCCACTGCGATGGCAGCACCTGGTTGGGGCGCCAAACTACACGCGCCCGGTGCGTTGCGCCACTCACATCCACCTGCTCCACGCCCGGAACCGCCCGCAGGGCGTCTTCGATGGTCAAGGCGCAGGCGGTGCAGTGCATGCCCTCCAGCACGACGTTGGACTCCCACACCGGGTCGGACACCACATCTTCTGGCGTCTCAGGCGCGGTCGGCGCAGCCGCCGCATCTCGGGTATTGCTGCCCGAAGACCGGCGCATGCGCCCAAAGGCAGCCCATTCCTGGGGGTCGTCCAGCAGCACATGGGCCGCCATATCTGGCAAAGTGGAGGAGTTCGTGGACATGGTTCTAGCCTACCGAAGGTAGCATGACACGCACATTGACGTGGATCAAGCGGCGAATCGTGGTCCTCTCTAAGCTCTCATCATCCCTATTTCGAGGAGTCAAGCATGTACAAACGCATTCTGGTTGCCACCGACGGTTCTGCACTGTCCAACAAGGCGGTTGAAACTGGCCTGTCCCTGGCGGCCCTGTCGGGCGCCACGGTGGTGGCACTCAAGGTGGTTCCGCGCTACCCGCGCAGCTATTTTGAGGGCGGCATGCCGGTTGACATGGTTGACGTGAAACGCATCGAGCAGCAATGGAGCGACGCCGCCCAGGAACTCGTTGACAAAGTGAAAGCCCAGGGCAGCGCCGAGGGCGTGACGGTCAAGGCCGTGATCGCCAAGTCCGATCTGGTGGCAGAAGCCGTGATCTCGGCTGCCAAAAAGCACAAGTGCGACCTGATCGTGATGGCATCCCACGGCCGCAAAGGCATCAAGCGCTTGCTGCTGGGCAGCGAAACCCAGCATGTGCTGACCCACTCGCACATTCCTGTGCTGGTGCTGCGTTAAGCATTAAATAACCCTCTAGCCCTTTATCCATAAGTGCTAGCAGCTATTAAAAGTAAAGCAAAACGGGGCCGCAATGGCCCCGTTTTTTCATGGTCGGCAAGCCGGGCGTTCAGGCAAACAAACCCTTGTGCTGCTCGCGCAGCAGGTTCTTTTGCACCTTGCCCATGGTGTTGCGCGGTAACTCTGTGGCCACAAAGCAGCGCTTGGGAATCTTGAAATTGGCCAGCTGCGACTTGAGTTGCGCCAGGATGGCGTCGCCGTCGAGCTTTGCGCCCGGCTTGGCAATGACCACGGCCACGCCCACCTCGCCAAAATCGGGGTGCGGCACCCCCACCACCGCGCTCTCGGCCACGCCCGGCATGTCGTTGATGGCGCTCTCGATCTCGGCGGGATACACGTTGTAGCCGCCGCTGATGATGAGGTCCTTGCTGCGGCCCACAATGCTCACGTAGCCGCGCTCGTCCACCTTGCCCACATCGCCGGTTTTGAACCAGCCGTCGGCGCTGAACTCTTCTTTCGTCTTCTCGGGCATGCGCCAGTAGCCCTTGAACACATTGGGCCCTTGCACCTGGATGTTGCCGATCTCGCCCACCGGCAAGGCCTTGCCCGCGTCATCAACCACGCGCAAGCCCACCCCCGGTAGTGGAAAACCCACGGTGCTGCCGCGCCGCTCGCTCTGGCCACCATGGCGCGCGTCGCCGCCATAGGGGTTGGAGGTGAGCATGATGGTCTCGCTCATGCCGTAGCGCTCCAGAATGGTGTGGCCGGTGCGCTCGCGCCAGGCAGTGAAGGTTTCGATCAGCAAAGGCGCCGAGCCTGCGATGAACAAGCGCATGTTCTTCGTGGCGTCCTTGTTCAACCCCACCTCGGCCAGCAGGCGCACATACAGTGTGGGCACCCCCATGAACACGGTAGCGCGCGGCATGGCCGCCAGCACGGCCTTGGGGTCGAACTTCGCCATCCAGATCATCTTGCTGCCATTGAGCAGCGCGGCGTGAATGGCCACGAACAGGCCATGCACATGAAAGATGGGGAGCGCGTGGATGAGTACATCGCCGGGTTGGAAGCCCCAGTAGTCCTTGAGCGTGACGGCATTGCTCAGCAGGTTGCCATGCGTCAGCATGGCCCCCTTGCTGCGGCCCGTGGTGCCGCTGGTGTACAGAATGGCGGCGAGGTCATCCACCCCCTTGTCAACAGGCTGGTGAACGTCGGCATGGGGCGCGGCACGATCGAGCAGGCTGCCCGTGCGGTCGTCGCCCAGTGTGAAGACATGCTGCGTGCCCGCCTTGAAGGCGATCTTGGACACCCAGCCAAAGTTGCCCGGCGTGCACACCACCACAGCGGGCTCGGCGTTGCCCACAAAGTATTCAATCTCGCCGCTTTGGTAGGCGGTATTGAGCGGCAAAAACACATAGCCCGCGCGCAGCGTGGCCAGATACAGCAGCATCGCCTCGACCGACTTTTCGACTTGCACCGCCACGCGGCTGCCCGAAGGCAACTTCAGTGACGCCAGCAGATTGGCGATGCGCGCGCAGGCGTGGTCCAGGTCGCGCCAGGTGTAGAGCAGCGGCTCGCCCTGGGGCGAGGTGGTTTCGACGGCGATCTGGTCCAGGTCGCCAGGAAAAGCGGCGCGCAGGGCGCAAAACAGGTTGGAGTTGCTGTTCGGTTGGGTCATGGCAAATCAAAAAACAGGAGAACGTTTGGCCAAAAAGGCGGCAATGCCTTCGCGGTGCTCGGCGCTGTCGGCGTAGGCATAGGGGTCGGGTGTGCCATTTACTATATTTTCAATAGCTGCTTGCGCTTTACCATCGGGCGCTTGCGGCACTTTTAATGCCCGAAAAGTCTGCTTGTTCATGCGTGCAGCACCAGGCGCCAGCGCTGCCACGCGGCAGGCCGTGCCCAGCGCATCGGCGGCCAGCAGTGCGGGCTCGGTCACGCGGCTCAGAAACCCGCGTGCCAGCATCTCTGCTGCAGAAAAGGTGGCTGCCTCCAGCAGCATCTGGCGCGCGGTGACATCACCCACCGCGCCCGCCACCAGTTGCGCTTCACGCGGTGCCATGGGAAAACCCAGCCGGGCGATGGGCGCGCCAAAGCGTGCGCTGCTGCCGGCAATGCGGATATCGCAACAGCTGGCAATCTCCACGCCAGCGCCCATGCAGGCCCCGGTGATGTGCGCCACGATGGGCACGTCGCAATCGAGCATGGCCTGCAGCCCACCCCAGACGTCGTTTTCGTGGAAGTCGCGCAGCGCGGCGGCGTCAAAGCGGAACGCCGGATATTCCGAAATATCGCCGCCAGCGCAGAAAGCACCATCTGCCCCCTCTATTTGCACGCAGCGCACATCTGTATTGCGCTGAATGCTCTCAAAAACAGAGCGTAGCTGGCGCCACATGGCGCGTGACATCGCGTTGAGCCGGCCGGTGTGGCGCAGCGTGACCTGCACCACACCCGCTTCGCCGGCCGCTCCTGCGGCCCGCGCCGCGACAACTTCCCCAGACATACGATCCCTTTCTGCGTGCTTCAGTCCAGCTTGGCGCCAGCGGCCTTGACCACCTGCGCCCAACGGCCCACCTCGGCGCTGACAAAGCTCGCAAACTGCGCCTGCGTCATGCCTCCGTAGTCGGCACCGTTGCTGGCCCAGATGGTCTTGATTTCGTCGGCTGTGCCGATGCGGCGAATGTCTTCGACGATGCGCGCCTGCACATCGGCCGGCGTGCCCTTGGGCGCCCACAGGCCGTACCAGGTGGTCACGGTGTAGTCGGGCAGGCCCACCTCGGCGGCACACGGCACATCGGGGAAGGCAGGGTTGCGCTGATTGCCCGACACCATCAGCGCTTTGATGCGCCCGCTCTTGATGTGCGTGGCCGACGAGCCCAGGCCGTCAAACATCATGTCCACATTGCCAGCAATCAGGTCTTGCAGCGCCGGGCCGGCGCCGCGGTAAGGAATGTGCGTGATGAAGGTGCCCGTTTGCTGCTTGAACAGCTCGCCAGCCAGATGGTGCGAGGTGCCGGCGCCGGCCGAACCGTAGTTGAGCTTGGCGGGGTTGCGCTTGACGTGCTCCAAAAACTGCTTGAAATTGCTGACCGGCACGGCCTTGGGGTTGATGACCAGCACCTGGGGCACATTGGCCAGCAGCGCCAGCGGGACGAAATCCTTCTCGATGTTGTAGTCGAGCCGGGGGTACATCGACGGCGCAATGGCGTGGTGCACAGCGCCCATGAACAGGGTGTAGCCATCGGGGGCGCCCTTGGCCGCGTAGCTGGCGCCCACGGTGCCGCCCGCCCCACCCCGGTTGTCGATCACCAGCGTCTTGCCCGTGACCTTGGAAAACTGTGCGGCCAGGGGGCGGGCAAAGGCATCGGTGCCACCCCCGGCGGGAAACGGCACCACCAGGTTCACAGGCTTGTTGGGCCAGGCCGACTGCGCCCAGCTGCCGCCTGTGGCCATTGCCAGCCCGGCTGCGGTGGCGCCAGCCAGAAGCGTGCGGCGTTGCATGCGGTTTTCTTTCATTTTGTCTCCTGTCGTCGTTATAAAAATGGAAAGAGAAAGCCCCCCAAAGCCCTGGCGTGCTGCCTATCCGCCGCGGCACAGGCTATCGATGTCCCCCGACACCGGCACCTTGCCTTGGGCCAGCAGGTTGCGGTGCTTGTCGATGCGCTTGAGGTCGTACAAATAATTCACCATCAGCCCAAACGATTGTTTCATTCCCTTGGCCGACGGATCGCCTGCCCAGTTGATGCGCTCCACACGGGCGCCGTTGCCCAGGTGAAACCGCGCCACTGCGTCCACGGGTTTGCCATCTTGCAGCTCGCGCCCCAGATAGTAAGCGGCACATTCCATCAACATCTGGCGCACGGGCGAGCGCGCGTCCAGCTCCAGCGCCTTGTCTGCGGCAGCAAGCAGATGGGCAGACTGCGGCGGCTCGGCCCCCACTGCCCGGCCCAGCTCGGTGCGCCGTTTTTCGTCAAGGCGCTCCAGCATGGCGCCTGCATTCTTGCCCAGCCAGCCCCGAAAGCCCGGAATGGGCGACAGCGTGGCAAAAGTGCGCAGGCGCGGAAACTCGGCTGTGAGCGTTTCGACCACATGCTTGATGAGCGAATCGCCAAAGCTCACGCCGCGCAGCCCCGGCTGCGTGTTGCTGATCGAATAGAAGATGGCGGTCGTGGCCTTTTTCAGATCGGCAGGTGCCGCCGCCTCGTCCAGCAGCGGCGTGATGCTGCTGGATATGCGGTCCACCAGCGCCACCTCCACAAAAATCAGCGGCTCGTTGGGCAGGCGCGGGTGAAAGAAGCCGTAGCAGCGGCGGTCGCTGTCGAGCCGGTTTTTCAGGTCTGCCCAGCTGCGGATGTCGTGCACGGCCTCGTATTTGATGAGCTTTTCGATCAGCGAGGCCGGCGAATCCCACGACAGGCGCCTGAGCTCCAGAAAGGCCACGTCGAACCAGGTGGTGAACAGGTGCTCCAGATCGGCATCGAGCGCCACCAGCCGTTTGTCGGACTTGAGCTGGGGCAGCAGCTCGGCGCGCAAGTCCACCAGAAAGCGCATGCCCTCAGGAAAAACGGCAAAACGCTGCATCAGCCGCGTGCGCGGCGACACCAGGGCCCGGCGCAGGCTGATTTCTGCCTGCCCTTCGTCGGCTGTGCCGGCGGCGGCTTCGTAGCGCTGGCGCGCCGATTGAAAGCGCGTGGCATCGGGCGCAAACTGCTCGCACAGCAGCAACCACATGTCGCGGCGCTCTTCGGGCTCGGCCTGGCCGTACCAGCCGGCGACCACCTGGGCACGGCGACCACCTTCCAGCTCGCTGACCTGTGGCGCCACTACGTCTTGCAGATCGGCCAGCAGGCGGCGCAGGGCGCGGGGCGACAGCGACTCATTGCCGCGCCGCAGCGTGGCCTGCAGGCGCTCGTGCGTGGAGCGCGGCGCTGGCACCTTGGTGGCTGCGCCATCGGCCACCTGCTTGTCGGCCAACGGTTTGTCGGCCGCGGGTTTGGACGCCTTGGGTGCCTTGTCGGTGGACGGCGCCCCGGAACGCAGCCGCGACACGCTGCGGGTGATCCATTCGGTGGTGTTGGTCATGGGTTCAACCTGGATTGTTGATTGCGGGCCACATCACGCAGCGCCTCGCGCTGGTGCAGCAGATGGGTGCGCATGGCGGCCTCCGCCGCTTCGCTGTCGCGGCGCTTGAGGGCGTCAAACACCGCCAGATGCTCGGCCAGGCTTTGCTGCAGGCGGCCCGGTGCATGCAGTTGCTGCAAACGGGCCAGGCGCAATATCTTGCGCAAATCGCCGATCGCCTGGGCCAGCCAGCGGTTGTCGGCCAGCGTGATGAAGGCTTCGTGAATGGCGTGATTGGCGGCGTAGTAGTCGGTAATGCGCCCCTCGGCGGCACACTGCTGCAGGCGCTGGTGCAGCACTTGCAGCGCTGCCACATCGGCATCGCCTGCCCGGCAGGTGGCCCCATGCGCCGCCCGGCCCTCCAGCAAGGCAATCACGGGGAAAATTTCGTCCAGATCTCGCTCGGTGACCTCGGCCACAAAGCAGCCACGGCGCGGCTCGTGGCGCAGCAAGCCTTCGGCCACCAGCACCTTGAGCGCCTCGCGCAGGGGAGTGCGCGATATGGCCAGTCGCTCGCACAGCGCGGCCTCGTCCAGAAAACTGCCCGGCGGCAACGACCCCGCAAAGATCTGCTCGCGCAGCCGCGATGCGGCTTCGTCGTGCAGAGAGTTGGGAACGGGGCGCATGGCGGCAAATGGCTCCTGGGTTGACCGGGCCCGGCATGGGGTGCTGCCACCCCGACACAGGCCCAAGACGCATCATCCTGCAATCGCATCGAACACGACGCCAAGGCAGCACATTCAATGTAATTTTTCATAATTATGGAAAATGATGCGAACTAAATCCATCAGGGCTTTCCAGCACGAGGCGTTATAGGCCAAGGCCCCAACGGCCCGCGGTGGCTGGACACCTTGTCCCGTGCCGCCCCCACCCTCTTTCGGTAGCGCACTGCCAAGGCCCCCGGCTGACGGCCAGCACCGGCCTGCACCGCACCCCGTGCACCTACAATGCCGCCCCTGCCCTGCCCACCCATACCGCCATGAACATCGTCATCAACCAAGACCTCAAAGCCTATATCGACCCGCTGACCCCCGAGGAGCACGAAGCTCTGGAGCGCAGCCTGCTGGCCGAGGGCTGCCGCGACGCCCTGGTGCTGTGGGGCGATGTGCTGGTGGACGGCCACAACCGCTATGGCATCTGCCAAAAGCATGGACTGCCGTTCCAGACGGTACAGAACACGCGCTTTCAGTCGATGCAGGACGTGCACCTGTGGATGATCGACCAGCACCTGGGGCGGCGCAGCGTTTCGGATTTTCAGCGTGGCGTGCTGGCACTGCGCAAACGCGAGATCGTGGCCGAGCGGCGCGCCGCAGCACTGGCGGCATCCAGCCCTTCGCAAACGCCCGCCGGGCACGCCGCGCACAACGAACACGACGCGACCAGCAACGCAGAGCCCTCGGCCCCTGTCACCCAGCCGCCGCCCACCGACCCCCTGAGCAGCCGTGAAGCCATTGCCAGGGCCGCACGGCTGAGCAGCAGCCAGGTGGTGATGATCGAAAAGATCCGCAAGCAGGCGGCCCCCGAAGTGGTGGCGGCGGTCAAGTCCGGCACGATCTCGATCAACGCGGCCGCCGCGGTGGCCAGCCTGCCCGCCGAAGAACAGGTGGCAGCCGCCATGGCCGGCAAGGATGAGCTGAAGCAGGCAGCCAAGCGCGTGCGCGAAGCCCAGCGCAAGCCACGCGCAGAACCGGTGGTGTCGGCAGGCGAACCCGCACCCGACACCGTGGCCGCCCTGCAGCAGCGCATTGCCGAGCTGACGGCCGAAAACGCTGCCCTGCGCCAGCAGGTGGCCGAACTCAGCGCCCGGCAGTAACTATGCTTTTAATAGCTGCTAGCGCTTACCCATCAAGCGCTAGAGCCTTATTTCACCCAAATTTCCGAGCAACCACTGGCTGGCGTTGCGCCCACAGCCACAGGCCCACACCGCCCGCGATCATGGGCAGGCACAGCCACTGGCCCATGCTCATGCCCAGCGAAAGCAGACCCAGGTAGGCATCGGGTTCACGGAAATACTCGGCGATGAAACGGAACGTGCCGTAACCCACCAGAAACGCTGCCGCCACCTGGCCTGGGCGGCGCTCGCGGCGCGCATACAGCCACAGCAGCACAAACAGCAGCAGGCCTTCCAGCAGAAACTGGTACACCTGCGACGGATGGCGCGGCTGCATCGACCCGCTGTGCGCAAAGACCATGCCCCAAGGCAAGTCGGGGCTGGCAAAGCGGCCCCACAGCTCACCATTGATGAAGTTGCCCACCCGCCCGGCCGCCAGCCCCGTGGGCACACAGGGCGCCACAAAATCGGCCACCTGGAGCCAGGGCCGCTTGCGCGTGCGCGCAAACCATAAGAACGAAGCAATCACCCCCAGCAGCCCGCCATGAAAGCTCATGCCGCCCTGCCACACCGCAAAAATCTCCAGCGGGTGCGCCGCGTAGTAGCCCGGCTTGTAGAACAGGCAGTAGCCCAGGCGCCCGCCCACGATCACGCCGACCACGCCGAGAAAAAGAATGTCCTCCACGTCCTTGCGCGTCCAGGCGCCCGCGCCGGTAATGGAGGAAAAGGGCTCGTGCCGCAGGCGCCGCAGGCCCAAAAACATGAACAGGCCAAAGGCCGCCAGGTAGGTCAGCCCGTACCAGTGGATGGCCACGGGGCCGAGTTGCAGCGCGACGGGGTCGATGTGGGGATAGGTCAGCATGGTGGCGGGTATTGTGCCCGGCATGGAGCGCTGGGTTGTAGCCCACGGCCGCTATCCCACATTTTTTGAATCAAATTGGCCTCCAGCGCTTGTCCAGAAAGCGCGAGCAGCTATGGTTTTTGATTATTCGGGATTCACCGGGTCTGCCGATGCATCGTGCGGCGTCGCACCGCCCTGGTGTACCTTGGCAAAGGTCAGGATCACTTCACGGATCAGCTTGCGCTGCGGGGCGGGCAACTGCAGGAAGGCGTCGAAGGTTTCCCGTTCCAGGTAGCCAACGCCTTCGTCCCAGCGTTTCTGCTCACTGCGCAAATGGCGAAGCGCATGTTCACCAAACCGCAATTGGTGCGGCTCCACCTTGAGCCAGCGGGCGAGCTCCTGAAGCTTGTCCTGTGTGGGTATCGCTTCGCCATTGAGCCATTTCCATGCCGCCTGCCTGCGAATGGGGTTGCCCGACCACCGCAGATTGAACTCGCGTTCCAGAACGGCCGCGCTGGGTGCAAAGCGCAGTGCCTGCATGGCTGCCCGTAGTCGCTCACTGAACTCCTGCTTTTCACTCATAGGAGCGCAAGTTGGCAACGGAACCGCCAGCAAAAATCCCTTACAGTTGACGCAAAACGTCCCCTTTTGGGTATGTTCTGTAAGACCTTTGCCTCTCCATGCCTAAATCCCTGCTCGAACAACTCCCCGAAATCGTCGCCAACGGGCGCAAACAAGCCGAACGCATCCTGGAGAGCCTGGAAAGCCGCCAGCGCGTGCGCCTGCAAACGCGCGAGGTGGTGTTGCCCGCCAAGGACAGCGCTGCGCAAGACTGGGTGACGCAGCAACAGCGCAGCGCGCAGCAAAACGTGTTTGCACCGGGGCAAGGCAGCCTGCTGGCCAGCCCGCAAGCCACGCTGGGCACCGCACCCGAGACTCAGACCCTGGCGCCTTGGGCCAACCGCCTGATCTACGGCGACAACCTGCTGGCCATGGCCGCACTGCTGGCGGGCGATGAAGACACGCCCAGCCTGCGCGGCAAAGTCGATTTGATTTACATCGACCCGCCATTCGACAGCAAGGCCGACTACCGCACCAAGGTCACGCTACCGGGCGTGGAGCTGGAGCAAAAGCCCACGGTAATTGAGCAGTTTGCGTACTCGGACACCTGGAGCGACGGCACCGCGTCCTACCTGGCGATGATTACGCCGCGCCTGATCCTGATGCGCGAGCTAATGGCGGACACCGGCTCGATCTATGTGCATCTGGATTGGCATGTGGGGCATTACGTGAAGTTGGTGCTGGATGAGGTGTTTGGGAAGGACAACTTTCGCAATGAAATTGTGTGGAAACGCAGAACAGGAACGGCTAGCTCAAACAATGAGTTCGGCGTTCAAACTGATTCCGTTTACTTCTATGGCAAAGGGCAAGAGTTCCATTTCGAGCCACTATTTCGCAGAGATGTAGGTCAGGATGAGATTGCATCGAAATTCAATCTCATAGAGCCTGATGGGCGGCGCTATTGGAGTGGAGATCTGGGCAATCCTGCGGATCGCCCAAACTTGAAATACACCTACAAGGGATACGCGCCACCCAAAAACGGTTGGGCTGTCAGCCGATCAGTAATGGAGGAAATGGATCGAAGTGGGCGACTCATCTTCCCGAAGAATCCCGATGGACGAATCAGACGAAAAATGTATCTTGATGACTGGCAAGGCTTCCCAATTCAAAATCTTTGGGACGACATCCTCCCAGTCCAATCCCAAGCACTTGAGCGTCTGGACTACGGCACCCAGAAGCCCGAAAAGCTCTTGGATCGCATCATCCGAGCCTCCTGCCCCGAAGGCGGTCTCGTCGCGGATTTCAACGGAGGTTCCGGCACCACGGCCGCCGTGGCCGAAAAACTCGGCCGCCGCTGGATCACCACCGACCTGGGCAAACCCGCCTGCATGATCATGCGCAAGCGCCTGATCGACCTCGAAGCGAAACCTTTCCTCTACCAGGCCATCGGTGATTACCAGGTAGAAGCCGCCAAGGCCACACTGGGGCGAGACTTCCGCATTGGCGATCTGTCGCAGATCGTGCTGTCGCTGTACGGCGCCCTGCCCCTGCCGCCCGAGGTCAACCCGCAGCGCAACCTGGGCCAGATTGCGGGCGTCGAACTGAATGGCCGGCGTGGCAGCAAAACGCTGGTGCTGGCCGATTCGCCCAACAAGCTCACCGGCACCGCCACCCTGAAGAAAGCCATTGCCCAGCGCGACAACCTGTTGGGCGGCTGGGACCGCGTGGTGGTGCTGGGCTGGAACTTTGAGCCCAGCATTGGCGAAACCATCACCGCGCTGAACGATGACCGGCTGGAAGTGCTGGTGATTCCGCCCGACCTGATGGACCGCCTGAAAAAGAAGGGCGGCATCGACAAGCTGCGCGGGCAGGTGCGCTTTTCCAGCTTGCAATATCTCACCATCCACCCGGTGCAGCGGCGCGTGCAGGGCCGCGAAGAAACCCTGAACGTACGCCTGAAAAATTACGTGCTGCTCTCGCCCGAGGCCATCAACCTCGACGACGCCAACCGCGCCAAGCTGCAGGCCGTGGCCAATGCTGAGCCGCTGGCGTTGATCGAATACTGGGCGGTAGACCCGGACTACGACGGCAAAGTATTTCGCTCGGTGTGGCAAGACTACCGGGGCAACACAGCCAACGATGCCGACGCGCTGCGCGTGGTGACGCAGGCCACTTTGAGCGTGCCCGCCAAGAGCGGCCCGCGCAAGGTGTGCGTGCGGGTGGTGGATGTGTTTGGCTTCGAAGCCGAGGTGGTGACCCTCGCGGAGGCCGCATGACGAGCACCCAACCATCCCAGCAAGACCCGATGGCCCTGTCCACCGGGCTCACAACCAGAACCCGGCAACTGTGCCTGGGCCTTGAATCCGGGGCTGCCGACATACTGGATCTCGTCACCCCCACCACGGCGGACCTGCTGCGATGGTGGTTTGGCGAAGACATGGTGGCTGCGCGCGGCGGGCTGAACTTTCATGCCGGGCAAAAGCAGGCCATCCTGAATGCCATCGTGGCGCACGAGGTGCTGGGCGCGGCCACGCTGCAGGATTTGTACCAGCAGGTGGCACCCGATGCACTGCTGGCGGGCACCCGGCTGGCCGAGGTCTCAAGCGCCAAGCACGCGCACCCCAAGTACTGCTTCAAGATGGCCACGGGCACGGGCAAAACCTGGGTGCTGCAGGCGCTGCTGATCTGGCAGCTTTTGAACAAGAATGCCGCCCTGGCCGAGGGGCAGGACGATGCGCGCTTTACGCGTCAGTTCATGGTGGTGGCGCCGGGGCTGATTGTGTACGAGCGTCTGCTGGATGCATTTTGCGGAAAATTGATAGCAGGCAGCGCAAGCGGGGCAAGAGATTTCGCCACTTCCGATATGGCGCAGTTTGCCGACCTGTTCATCCCCGAGGCGCACCGCGACGCAGTGTTTGCCTTTGTGCGCGGCAATGTGTGCAGCAAGGGCGAGATCGGCCTGAAGGCCACGGGCAACGGCATGATCGCCATCACCAACTGGCATTTGCTGGCCGAGGGCGAGGTGGCGGACGACGTGGAAGAAGTGGAAGCGCCCGGCGCGCCACTGGAGCCGCAGCAGGTGGTGAACGCCGTGCTGCCCCTGACGCCCGGCCGCGCCACGGGCAACAGCCTGGACGTGCTCGACCGCCGCTATGCGCGCGGCAACGTGCTGGAGTTTCTGGCCGCTCTGCCTGAGCTGATGGTGTTCAACGACGAGGCGCACCACATCCACGAGTTCAAGCGCGAGGGCGAGGTGACCGAGGTGGAGTGGCAAAAGAGCCTGAGCCGCATTGCCGAAACCAAGGGCCGGCGCTTTGTGCAAGTGGACTTTTCTGCCACGCCGTACAACGACGTGGGCAGCGGCAAGAACAAGAAGAAGCTGTACTTTGCGCACATCGTCACCGACTTTGACCTGAAGGCAGCCATGCGCGCCGGGCTGGTCAAGTCTTTGGTGCTGGACCGGCGCAAAGAGATAGGCGCATTGCCGCTGGAGTTCAAAGCCGAGCGCGACGAGGCGGGCAACCCCGTGTTGAGTGAGGGCCAGCGCGTGATGCTGAGGGCCGGCCTCAAAAAGCTGCGCAAGCTGGAGGCGGACTTTGCCCGCATCGACCCGAAGCGCCACCCCAAGATGCTGGTGGTGTGCGAGGACACCACAGTGTCGCCCCTGGTCGCGCAGTTTCTGCAAGAGCAGGAAGGCTTGCAGCCGGACGAGGTGATGACGATTGACTCGGGCAAAAAAGCCGAGCTGGGCGAGAAAGACTGGGCGCCGGTGCGCGAACGGCTGTTCAGCGTGGACAAACATGCCACGCCGCGTGTCATCGTGAGCGTGCTGATGCTGCGCGAAGGCTTTGACGTGAACAACATTTGCGTCATCGTGCCGCTGCGCAGCTCGCAAGCGCAAATTTTGCTGGAGCAAACCATTGGCCGGGGCCTGCGGCTGATGTGGCGCGACGCTGAATACACGGACCTGAAACGCGAGAACCGCGAGCGCATCAACGCCGGGCAGGAACCGGCCAACCTGATCGATGTGCTGAGCATCGTCGAGCACCCGGCCTTCCAGTCGTTTTACGACGAGCTGCTGAAGGAAGGCGTGGCGGGCACCACGGGCGAAAGCATGGACGACACCTCCAGCACCGGCGACGTGATCGCCGCCGAGCTGCGCGAGGGCTTCGAGAAATTTGACTTCGGCATTCCATTCATCCTGCGCGAGGCGGACGAACTGCGGGGCCACGCCGCCGTGGATGTGCTGGCGCTGCCCGCCTTCACGGCGATGTCGGCAGACGCCTTACGCGGCTTGCTGGGCAAGGGCGACACCTTCATCTCGCAAGACCTGCAAAGCGCCACACTGTTTGGCGACTACCGCGTCGATGGTGCGGTGATGAACGTGGGCGGCTACAACGATTATTTGGCGCGCCTGACGCGGCGCATCAGCCAGGCGCTGAGCGAGCCATTGCCGAAGGGCAACAAAATTGCCACGCACCTGGCCAAGCCCTATTTGCAGGTCAATACCGCCGATTTGACTGGCTGGCTGGACGACTACATCTGGACGCGGCTGTTTGGCGCCGCCTTCAACCCGCTGGAAGATGAAAACTGGCGACTTTTGCTGCTGCAGCCGGTGGTGGAGCACATTACCAAGGTGTTTGCCGTGGCGCTGCTCGAATCCGAAGAGCAGCACCCCAGCGGCCACACCGAGGTGCACGCGCGCTACCTGAGCGAAGTGCCGCGCCTAATGCTGCGGGAGGCCCATTCGGTGGAGGTGAGCAAGTGCATCTACACCCGCCTGGGTTGGCCCGCGCGCAATGGAGGGCTGGAGCGCGCTTTCATCCACTGGGCGCAGGCCGATGCGCAGGTTCTGGCGTTTTGCAAGATCAGCGAAAACCGCCACACTTTTGCCCGCCTGCGCTATGTGAAGGACGATGGGCTGCCCGCGTTCTATTCGCCGGACTTTCTGGTGCGCACGGCCAGCGGGATTTTTCTGGTGGAAACCAAGGCGCAGCAGCAGGCGATTCACCCCAACGTGCAACGCAAACTGAAAGCGGCCATCGCGTGGTGCGAGCGCGTCAATGCCTTGGCACCAGAACACCGGCAGGGCCTGCCCTGGCATTACGTGCTGCTGGCCGAAAACGTGGTGCACGAATGGCAAGCCAAAGGAGCACACTTGGCAGAGTTGCTGGACTATGCAAGGCTGCGGCCACTGGCCAGCGCATCGCTACAAGCCAGTTTGCTTTGATTGACAGGCAAAACAGCCTCTGGCGCTGATGGAATAAACGTCACCAGCTATCAAAAACAAAGCACCATAAAAAAACCCGCCGTGCGAGCCACCGGCGGGTTTTTGTGCGCAGCGCCTGCGCGCCGGGCTGTGTCAGTCGAGCAGCGACAGGTCGCGCACGGCACCTTTGTCGGCCGACATCACCAGCTTGGCATACGCCTTGAGGGCGGCGGACACCTTGCGCGGACGCGGCTGCGCGGGTTTCCAGCCCAGCTTGTCTTGCTCGGCGCGGCGCTTGGCCAGCTCTTCGTCCGACACCAGCACGTTGATGGAACGGTTGGGGATGTCGATGCGGATACGGTCGCCGTTCTTCACCAGGCCAATCGCGCCACCGGCTGCGGCCTCGGGCGAGGCATGGCCGATGGACAGGCCCGAGGTGCCACCCGAAAAGCGGCCATCGGTCAGCAGCGCGCAGGCTTTGCCCAGGCCCTTGGACTTGATGTAGCTGGTGGGATAGAGCATCTCTTGCATGCCGGGGCCGCCCTTGGGGCCTTCGTAGCGCACGATCACCACGTCACCTGCCTTGACCTTGTCGGCCAGGATGTTGGCCACCGCTTCGTCTTGCGACTCGACCACGTGGGCTGGGCCTTCGAACACCATCAGTGCGTCATCAACCCCGGCCGTTTTCACCACGCAGCCGTTGAGCGCGATATTGCCCACCAGCACCGCCAGGCCACCTTCTTGCGAGAAAGCATGGTCCGCAGAGCGGATGCAGCCCTTGGCGCGGTCGATGTCAAGGCTGGGCCAGCGGGTGCTCTGGCTGAACGCCACCTGGGTGGGGATGCCGGCGGGGCCGGCCTTGTAGAAGGTTTGAACCGCTTGCGACGGGTTGCGGGCGATGTCCCACTGGTCCAGTGCGTCCTTCATCGTCTTGGCGTGCACGGTGGGGGTGTCAGTGTGCAACTTGCCCGCACGGTCCAGCTCACCCAGAATGGCCATGATGCCGCCCGCGCGGTGCACGTCTTCGATGTGGTACTTGTCGGTATTGGGTGCCACTTTGCACAGCTGGGGCACGACGCGCGAGAGGCGGTCAATGTCGGCCAGGGTAAAGTCGATCTCGGCCTCTTGGGCAATGGCCAAGATGTGCAGGATGGTGTTGGTGGAGCCGCCCATGGCGATGTCCAGCGTGATGGCGTTTTCGAAGGCCTTGAAGCCCATCGAGCGCGGCAGCACCGTGGCATCGTCCTGTTCGTAGTAGCGCTTGCACAGTTCCACTGCAAGGTGGCCGGCGCGCTTGAACAAGGCTTCGCGGTCGGCGTGCGTGGCCACCACGGTGCCGTTGCCGGGCAACGACAGGCCCAGCGCTTCGGTCAGGCAGTTCATCGAGTTGGCGGTGAACATGCCCGAGCAGGATCCGCAGGTGGGGCACGCAGAGCGCTCCACCTCGGCCAGGTCGGCGTCTGAGACATTGTCGTCAGCCGCCATCACCATGGCGTCGATCAGGTCGAGTTTCTTGAATTCGAGCTTGTGCGTGCCGGGGTTGGCCAGCTTGACCTTGCCCGCTTCCATCGGGCCACCCGAGACAAACACCACGGGGATGTTCAGGCGCATGGCAGCCATGAGCATGCCGGGCGTGATCTTGTCGCAGTTGGAGATGCATACCATGGCGTCGGCGCAATGCGCATTGACCATGTATTCCACCGAGTCGGCAATGATGTCGCGGCTGGGCAGCGAATACAGCATGCCGTCGTGGCCCATGGCAATGCCGTCGTCTACAGCGATGGTGTTGAATTCCTTGGCCACGCCGCCAGCCGCTTCGATCTCGCGCGCCACCAGCTGGCCCATGTCCTTGAGGTGCACATGCCCCGGCACGAACTGCGTGAACGAATTGACGACCGCAATGATGGGTTTTTGAAAGTCGTCGTCCTTCATGCCGGTGGCACGCCAGAGCGAGCGCGCACCTGCCATGTTGCGACCGGCGGTAGATGTTTTGGAGCGGTAAACGGGCATCGTGATGTGGGGTAAAGGGTTACGCGGGAATCAGGGGCAATGTGTACGCAATTATCGCGACAGCTGGCGGTCGGGCATCGCCACCATGCCTAGCGCGGCTTGCGCGGCTGGATCCCCAGCGCTTCTTTGTGCTTGTTGATGCGGTCTTGCTTGCGCTGGTCCATTTTCTCCATGGCCTTGCGCTTGGTATAGCCCGTGGAGTCGGCCCATGCCCACCATAAGGTGGTGATGGCAAACGGCGACAGCACCCACCACCAGGACCATGCAGCGACGGGTCCGATTTCAAGATATTTGAGCAACGCCAGAACGAGACCGAGACCTAACAGATACATGGTTATCTCCAAAAAACACAATTCTGATGAATGAATTGACAAAAGGCGTGGCAATGTCAACCCAAGTCACTACAATTTCGTTGAAAGCACTGTAACTCAACCTCAGGAAACCCACCATGAAACGTACGCTGATTACTCTTGCCATGACACTGTCGGTCGCAGCTCCTGCAATGGCTGACTTGGCCTTGGCCACTTCGAAGAATTGCATGGCTTGCCACGCTGTCGACAAGAAAATGGTTGGTCCGTCCTACAAGGATGTGGCAGCCAAGTACGCCGGCCAAAAAGACGCTGTCGACAAGCTTGCCACCAAGATCATCAAGGGCGGCTCTGGCGTGTGGGGTCCCGTTCCCATGCCCGCCAACGCTCAAGTTGCTGAAGCAGATGCCAAGAAGCTGGCTGCCTGGGTGATGACGCAGAAGTAATTCGGCCCATGCCCGCTGCGGAGCGCAACGCTCCGCATCCTCTGGCCGCGCTTTCCCTCCGGGAAACGCGGCCATTGTTTTGGGCGCTTCACACCGCGCACTCCTCACTTTGGCCGAGCACAACCGGCAAGGCGTTGCTTCACACCACGCTGGAGCCAGGGCGTCCCAGCAACTGTTGCTCGAGCTGCCCCACATAGGCGGCAGTGGTGTTGTCAGACTCTTCTGCCCTGGCCGCGAGGTGCGACTCCAGGATGTCCAGGCGCGCCAGCAAATCGGTATGGGATTTCAAGTGCTGGGCCTCAAGGAAGCTGCGCAGTTCCGTGAAACGCGACGCTTCAGCCTTGTCCGCCAGTTCGCGCTGGGCTTGCAGCTCCTTGGTGTGGCGACGTGTCTCCATGAGCACCGAGCCCTGCAAGGACAGCACATAGGCCACAAAGAACACGCCGAGTAGCGTGGTCAAGCCCAACATCAGCAACCCCAGGGGTGCCTCAAAGGTCATCAACCCCACGGAAACCAGCGATGAAGCGGCCAGTATTTCCCAGTTGAGCGCGGCCAGTGCGGCGATGGCCAGCACGATGAACAGCAAGATGGTTGATCGCATGTGCATGAAAGTACTCCGGTAGGCAAGCATCACCCCGGCCGACATGGCCAGGGTGCAGATGCTGTGTTGTACCTCATGACCACGTCACCCGGCCTGGAACTTTGGAAGGTGCCGGTGCCGTCCTACAGTGGCAAGTGCAGGTGGCACTCTGTGCAAGCGTTGCGCGCGGGCGCCTGCGGCGCCCTTCTGGATCAGTTGGTCTGCGACAACTGATCCAGAATTGCGGGATTTTCCAGCGTGCTGGTGTCCTGGGTGATGGCTTCGCCCTTGGCGATGGAGCGCAGCAGGCGGCGCATGATTTTGCCGCTGCGGGTCTTGGGCAGGTTGTCGCCAAATCGGATGTCCTTGGGCTTGGCAATCGGCCCGATTTCCTTGGCCACCCAGTCGCGCAGCTCTTTGGCAATCGCCTTTGCCTCGTCGCCGGTGGGGCGCGAACGCTTGAGCACCACAAAAGCGCAAATTGCCTCGCCGGTCACATCGTCGGGGCGGCCCACCACAGCGGCTTCGGCCACCAGGTCGGTCTTGGCGACCAGTGCCGATTCGATTTCCATCGTGCCCATGCGGTGGCCCGAGACGTTGAGCACGTCGTCAATGCGGCCGGTGATGCGGAAGTAACCACGGTCGGCACTGCGCACGGCGCCGTCGCCGGCCAGGTAGTAGCCCTTGAGTTCTTCAGGGAAATAGCTCTTCTTGAAGCGCTCGGGGTCGTTCCAGATGGTGCGGATCATGCTGGGCCATGGGCGCTTGATGACCAGGATGCCGCCCGCGCCATTGGCCACGTCGTTGCCTGTTTCGTCCACGATGGCAGCAGTGATGCCGGGCAGTGGCAGCGTGCAGCTGCCGGGCACCAGCGGCGTTGCACCGGGCAGCGGCGTGATGACATGGCCGCCGGTTTCGGTTTGCCAGAAGGTGTCCACAATGGGGCAACGCTCGCCGCCCACATGCTTGTAGTACCACATCCAGGCTTCGGGATTGATGGGCTCGCCCACGCTGCCCAGGATGCGCAGGCTCGACAGATCGGAGCGCGCGGGGTGCACTGCCGCATCGCCCTCGGCTGCCTTGATGAGCGAGCGGATGGCCGTGGGAGCGGTGTAGAAAATGGAGCACTTGTGGCGCTCGATCATCTGCCAGAAGCGCCCGGCATTCGGGAACGTGGGGATGCCTTCAAAGATGATCTGCGTGGCGCCTGCGGCCAGCGGGCCATAAGTCACATAGGTGTGGCCCGTGATCCAGCCAATGTCGGCCGTGCACCAGAAGATGTCGTCGGGACGCAGGTCAAACGTCCATTCCATCGTGAGCTTGGCCCACAAAAGGTAACCGCCCGTGCTGTGCTGCACGCCCTTGGGCTTGCCGGTAGAGCCCGAGGTGTAGAGGATGAACAGCGGGTGCTCGGCACCCACCGCCACGGGCGGGCAGTCGGTGCTCTGGCCGGCCAGTGCCTGGGCAAAGGTCTTGTCGCGCCCCTCGACCATGTTGCACGCCGTGGGCGTGCGCTCGTACACAAACACGTTGCGCAGGGTGTCGCAGCCGCCAGTGGCCAATGCTTCGTCGATGATGGCCTTGAGCGGCAACTCTTTGCCGCCGCGCATCTGGTAGTTGGCCGTGACGATGGCCACGGCACCCGCGTCGATGACGCGCTCGTGCACCGCCTTGGCGCTGAAGCCGCCAAACACCACGCTGTGCGTGGCGCCAATGCGTGCGCAGGCCTGCATGGCGACAACGCCTTCGATCGTCATGGGCATGTAGATCAACACCCGGTCGCCCTTCTCCACCCCGTGGGCCTTGAGGGCGTTGGCAAACTGGCTCACGCGGGCCAGCAGCTCTTTGTAGGTGATGCGGGTTACCGCGCCGTCGTCGGCCTCGAAGATGATGGCCGTCTTGTTTTCGGTGGGGGTGCCGATGTGGCGGTCCAGGCAATTGGCCGATGCATTGAGTTCGCCATCGGCAAACCACTGATAGAACGGCGCATTGGATTCATCCAGGGTGCGGGTGAAAGGCTTGGTCCATTGCAGGTTTTCGCGTGCCAGGCGGGCCCAGAAACCTTCGAAATCCTTGTCGGCCTCAGCACACAGCGCTTCGTAACCCGCCATGCCCGAAATGCGGGCTGCCTTGGCAATCGCGTCCGAG
Organism: Acidovorax sp. 35-64-16; assembly: GCF_002281195.1. Taxonomy (NCBI): domain Bacteria; kingdom Pseudomonadati; phylum Pseudomonadota; class Betaproteobacteria; order Burkholderiales; family Comamonadaceae; genus Acidovorax; species Acidovorax sp. 35-64-16. The sequence goes on from NZ_NCFM01000006.1 coordinate 95,864, forward strand.
GGCGGAAACACGCGGTTTTCGACGAGCACGGACTCGATAGAGGAATTGGGCGAACTCATGGTGTTGTCTCCTGGGTCTGATGGAACTGTGCGGTACTGTCTGCCACCCCACTTACAAGCCACTGACGGGCCTCAGCTTAAAGCTTGTCAGCCCGCGCGCAACCTAAAATCCGGCGTCATTCCATTTCCTGCTCAGGCCTTCATGTCCACCCCAACGCCCAAACCCCCGTCTCCCCTGCGTCCCCTGCCTGCGCTGATTTTTGCCAGCCGATGGCTGCAGCTGCCGCTTTACCTCGGGTTGATTGCGGCGCAGGCCGTGTATGTGTGGCATTTCCTGCTCGAACTCTGGCACCTGGTCGAAGCCGTGTTTGGCAGCCAGACGGCGCTACAGGCCCTGGTGACCAGCATCGGCTACAAGCCCGAGGTGCAGATCACCGCGCTGAACGAAACCGTGATCATGCTGGTGGTGCTGGCGCTGATCGACGTGGTGATGATCTCCAACCTGCTCATCATGGTGATCGTGGGCGGCTATGAAACGTTTGTGAGCCGGCTGGGCCTGGACGACCACCCCGACCAGCCCGAATGGCTGGGGCACGTGAATGCCTCGGTGCTGAAGGTGAAACTGGGCCTGTCAATCATCGGCATCAGCTCCATCCACCTGCTCAAGACCTTCATCAACGCCGCCAATTACGACGTGAAGGTGCTGATGTGGCAGACCATCATCCATGTGGTCTTCCTTACCAGTGCAGTGGCCATTGCCTACACCGACAAGCTGCTCAACAGCAGCCATGTAAAGCACTGAGCCATAATTTTTAGTCAAATTAACCTCAAGCGCTTATATATAAAGCGCATGCAGCTATTAATTTTATAGCAAAAGCACCTCTATAGAAGAAGGATGCCCCCGCCGACGGGACCCGGTCGGGGCGCATCGCGACCGGAACAACGCGCGTGTATACCCGGTTTTGAAAAACCCCTGTTTTGACCCAAAAACACTGAATCCGTATACTTCGGTTCTCATTCACCACCTGCAACGCAGGTAATTCAGCCCCAACGGGGTTGCAATGTGTTCCTGGTGTGGCCTTCGCGGTCGCTCCAGCCCGTCAAAGTTTGTCTCTGATGCCCCGCCGCCGTGCCTTTGCCCGGTGGCAGCCGTGGTCCCAGCGTCCTCCCCCGGGTCCGCTGCCGGGACACCTCTGGCCCTTGCGCACCACCTTGCGTGCCATTCGGGCCAAGCTGGCACGGCCAGTGCCTATCCATTTCGTGCCCTCCCGTGTGCTGATCTCAGCCAGGGTTGGCCGCCGCATCAGGGCCTCACAAGGGCTTCGAACCTGTCCGCCAATGGCGGGCGGGCTGTGTTCCACCCATTCAACGAGGGAGATCCACCAGCGTGGCCAAAAAAATCACCATCGACCATGTGTTCAAAATCTTCGGCGAGGCGCCGCAGCAGGCACTGGAGCTGGTCCGCCAGGGTTGCAGCAAGCACGAGATTCTGGAGCGCACCGGCAACTCGATCGGCGTATTCGACGCCACTTTCACCATTGAGGCGGGTGAAATCTTTGTGGTCATGGGCTTGTCCGGTTCTGGCAAATCCACGCTGGTACGCCTGCTCAACCTGTTGATCGAGCCCTCGGCCGGCCGCATTCTGGTGGACGACACCGACATCAGCAGCCTGACCAGCGGGCAATTGCGCGCACTGCGGCGCAAGGACATCAGCATGGTGTTCCAGTCTTTCGCGCTGATGCCGCACATGAATGTGCTCGACAACACCGCCCTGGGGCTGGAGCTGGCGGGCGTGGGCCGGGCCGAGCGCCAGGCGCAGGCAGCGCAGGCACTGGAGCAGGTGGGCCTGGCCAGCTGGGGTGCCAGCTATCCCGACGAGCTGTCGGGCGGCATGCAGCAGCGCGTGGGCCTGGCGCGCGCGCTGGCGTCCGATCCATCCATCCTGCTCATGGACGAGGCCTTCTCGGCACTCGACCCCATCATCCGCACCGAGATGCAAAGTGAGTTGCTGCGCCTGCAGCAGATCAGACGGCGCACCATCGTTTTCATCTCGCATGACCTGGACGAGGCCATGCGCATCGGTGACCGCATCGCCATCATGAAAGACGGCCAGGTGGTGCAGGTGGGCACGCCCGACGACATCCTGCGCAACCCGGCCAATGACTATGTGCGCAGCTTCGTGCGCGGTGTGGATGCCGCTGCCGTGTTCAAGGCCGGCGACATTGCGCGTGAGCGCTTCACCGTGGTGTCCGAACACAACGACCGCGGCTCGCGCGCCGCGCTCAAGCAGCTGGAAGACCAGGACCGCGACTTTGCCTACGTGGTCAGCCCCACGCAGCGCTACCTGGGCACCGTGTCGGCCGATTCGCTGCGCACCGCACTCGAGGGCCATGTGGGGCCAAGGGGTTTGCAACACGCCTTTTTGCCCAATGTGGAGCCCATCGCCGCCGACATGGCGGTGGCCGACCTGTTTGGCCAGGTGGCGCAGGCGCCCTGCGCACTGCCGGTGCTGGGGCCGCTAGGCGAATTTCAGGGCGCCATCAGCAAAACCACGTTGCTGAAGTTTCTGGACCGCGACACCCCGCCGGTTCCGCCCTCGGCACCGCCTGAGGAAACCCTCGCCCAAGAAAGGAGCTTCGCATGACCGATGCACTGCACACGCCCGCGGCAACCGCGCTGCCACCGCCCGCCGATACCGCCCCCTGGGCCACAGCGGGAGATTCCGGCGCAGCCGTCACGCCCTGGGATTTGCCTGCCGCAGCGTCGGATGCGCCCACTACGGCAGCAACCACCGAGAACGCCGACCCATGGGGCGCAGCCCCGGCCGGCAGTGACGCCACCGACAGCACCGGCAGCTGGCTGGATGCCCCGGCACAGGCCGCAACCACACCATTGGACAGCACCGATGCCGCGTCCCGTGGCTGGCACATCCAGCAACTGTGGGATGGCTCTTTGCCCATCGAATCGTGGATCAACGAGGGACTGGGCTGGGTGGTAGAGAACTTTCGTCCTTTCTTCCAGACCGTGCGCGCGCCGATTGACGGCACGCTCACCTGGGTGGAAAGCCTGCTCACCAGTGTGCCCACGCTGGCCATGGTGGCACTGCTGAGCCTGCTGGCGTGGCAGTTCGCGGGCCGCGCCATCGCCCTGGGCACCGTGGTCTCGCTGCTGCTGGTGGCCCTGCTGGGCATCTGGTCCGAGGCCATGGTGACGCTGTCGCTGGTGCTGACCTCGCTGGCATTTTGTATCGTGATCGGTCTGCCGCTGGGCATTGTGCTTGCAGCCAGCGACCGCGCCCAGCGCTGGATGCGCCCGTTTCTGGATGCGATGCAGACCACGCCCGCCTTTGTTTACCTTGTGCCGGTGGTCATGCTGTTTGGCATTGGCAACGTGCCGGGGGTGATTGTCACCATCGTGTTTGCGCTGCCGCCGCTGGTGCGCCTGACCAACCTGGGGTTGCGCCAGGTGCGCCCCGACCTGATCGAAGCCGCGCGTGCTTATGGCGCTTCGCCCTGGCAGTTGCTGGTCAAGGTGCAGCTTCCGCTGGCAATGCCTTCCATCATGGCGGGCATCAACCAGGCGCTGATGCTGTCGCTGTCGATGGTGGTGATCGCTTCGATGATTGCCGTGGGCGGCCTGGGCCAGATGGTGTTGCGTGGCATTGGCCGCCTGGACATGGGCCTGGCCACCGTGGGCGGTCTGGGCATTGTGCTGCTGGCCGTCACGCTGGACCGCATCACCCAGGCCATGGGCCGGCCGCGCCGGGGTGTGCGCCATTGGTGGCAGACCGGACCGGCCGGTCTGGCGTGGCGCCTGGTGCGCCGCACTGCCACCACCGCCACCACACCCGCAGCGTCGGCGGCACCTGAAGCCCCCGCCGATCTGGCACCGGCCCGCCGCTAGGGCTTGGGCCGCATACCACCATTGATCGAATTTCCCGCACCCTCATTCAAGGAGACCGCAGCCATGTCCAATCAGCCACTTTTCACCCACGGCGCCAAGACCGCCATCGCTGCCAGCTTGCTGGCCCTCAGCCTGGCAGGAGCCGCCCATGCGCAAAACCTGCCCGGCAAGGGCGTGAGCGTGCAGCCCCTCAAGAGCTCGCTTGCCGAAGAGGCCTTCCAGACCCTGCTGGTTGCGCGCGCCCTGGAAAAACTGGGCTACGACGTGCAGCCCATGAAAGACCTGGAGCCCGCTACAGAGCACCTGGCCATTGCCAACGGCGACGCCACCTTCATGGCAACGCACTGGAATCTGCTGCACGCCGATTTCTACAAAAACAGCGGTGGCGACGCCAAGCTCTACCGCAAGGGCGTGTACTCCGACAACGCCGCCCAGGGCTACCTGATCGACAAGAAGACCGCCGAGCGTTACCAGATCACCAACCTCGCCCAGCTCAAAGACCCCCAACTGGCCAAGCTGTTTGATACCGACGGCGACGGCAAGGCCGACCTGACCGGCTGCAACCCTGGCTGGGGCTGCGAGCTGGCCATCGAACGCCACCTCAAAAACTACCAGCTCGGCGGCTCCATCACCCACAAGCAGGGCAGTTATGCCGCGCTGATCGCCGACACCATTGCCCGCTTCAAACAAGGGCAGCCCATCCTTTATTACACCTGGACGCCCTACTGGGTGAGCGCCGTGCTGCGCCCCGGCACCGATGTGGTCTGGCTGGAGGTGCCCGATTCCCCCACGGCCGCAGCGCAGGACGACACCCGTTTGTCCAACGGCAAAAACTACGGGTTCAAGGTGAACCAGCAGCACATCATGGCCAACAAGGCCTTTGCCGACCAGAACCCGGCGGCCGCCCGGCTGTTTGAGGTGATGCAGCTGCCGGTGGCCGACATCAACGCCCAGAACCTGCGCATGAGCCGGGGCGAAAACAAGGCCAGCGACATCGCACGCCACACCGACGGCTGGATCAAGGCGCACCAAAAGACGTTTGACGGCTGGATTGCCCAGGCCATTGCCGCGGCAAAATAGCACGCAAATTAATGATAAAAACAGGCTCTAGCGCAATACCATAAAGCGCTAGCAGCTATGTTTATTATAGCACTTCAAATCCCTGCATGACTGCTGGCGTGCAGCACCACGGGCGCTGGCGGGTGTCGGCTATCGGCCCACCATGTCTTGCGGCACCACCCAGGCGTCAAACTGCTCGGCCGAGACATGGCCCGAGGCAATGGCCGCATCGCGCAGGCTGCTGCCTTCGGTATGGGCCTTCTTGGCAATCTGCGCCGCCTTGTCGTAGCCGATGTGCGGGTTCAGCGCCGTCACCAGCATCAGTGAGCGCTCCACCAGCTCGGCCATGCGGGCGCGGTGCGGCTCGATCCCCTGGGCACAATGGTGGTTGAAACTGGCCATGCCGTCGGCCAGCAGGCGCACGCTTTGCAGAAAATTGTGGATCACCAGGGGGCGGAACACATTCAGCTCGAAGTTGCCCGAAGCACCGCCGATGTTGATGGCCACATCGTTGCCCATCACCTGCGCGCACAGCATGGTCAGCGCCTCGCACTGCGTGGGGTTCACCTTGCCCGGCATGATGGACGAGCCCGGCTCGTTCTCGGGAATCGTGATCTCGCCCAGCCCGCTGCGCGGCCCGCTGGCCAGCCAGCGCACGTCGTTGGCAATTTTCATCAGGCTGGCGGCCAGGGTTTTGAGTGCACCGTGGCCATGCACCAGCGCATCGCAGCTGGCCAGGGCCTCGAACTTGTTGGGCGCAGTGATCAAGGGCAGCCCCGTCAGGTCGGCCAGCTCGCGGGCCACCGCTGCGGCATAACCGGCGGGCGCATTGAGCCCCGTTCCCACGGCAGTGCCGCCCAGCGCCAGCTCGCACAGGTGCGGCAGTGCGGCACGCACATGCTGCTCGCCATGCTTGAGCTGCGCCACCCAGCCCGATATTTCCTGCCCCAGTGTGAGCGGTGTGGCGTCTTGCAGATGGGTGCGGCCAATCTTGACGATGTCTTCAAAGGCTGCGGCCTTGTCCGCCAGCGTGGTGCGCAGTTGCTGCAATGCAGGCAGCAGCCGGTGCGTCAGCGCCTCCACTGCGGCCAGGTGCATGGCGGTGGGAAAGACATCGTTGCTCGACTGGCTCTTGTTCACATCGTCGTTGGGGTGCACCAGACGCCCCTCGCCGCGCGGTCCGCCCAGCAGCTCGCTGGCGCGGTTGGCCAGCACCTCGTTCATGTTCATGTTGGTCTGGGTGCCCGAGCCGGTCTGCCACACCACCAGCGGAAACTCCTGCAAATGGCCGCCTTCAATCACCTCGTCGGCCGCCGCCACAATGGCCGTGGTCGTGGCGGCATTCAGCAGTTCCAGCGCATTGTTCACATAGGCGCTGGCGCGCTTGACCTGGGCCAGGGCACGAATCAGCTCCGGCGCCATGCGCTCGCCCGAAATATCAAAATGCTGCAGCGAACGCTGGGTCTGCGCGCCCCACAGGCGCTGGGCGGGCACATCGATGGGACCAAAGCTGTCTTTCTCGGTGCGGACTGCGGCCGGGTCGGGTCGGGATGTCATCACAGTTCTGCCTTGCTGCTCTGCGAGCCAATGGAATGAAGGGATAGAAACACCAGGGCGCAGCATACCCATGCAACGCTGTGCTGCGCCACCCATTGGGGTCGCCGCCGCCGCCTCTTGCGCCAGCCACCGCCCCACCATCGTGCCTGACAGCACCGCGCAAGCCCGCAGGGGGATAATTCAGGGTTCGCGATTTACCCCACTGACCCCACCTGCCATGACCACGACCTCCATTCGCCAAGCAGACCTGATCGAGTCCATCGCCGCCGCGTTGCAGTACATCAGCTACTACCACCCCGCCGACTACATCGCCCACCTGGCCCGCGCCTACGAGCGTGAGCAGAGCCCCGCTGCCAAGGACGCCATTGCGCAGATCCTGACCAACAGCAAGATGAGCGCCACGGGCCAGCGCCCCATCTGCCAGGACACCGGCATCGTCAACGTGTTCCTGAAGGTGGGCATGGACGTGCGCTGGGAAGGCTTTACCGGCAGCCTGGACGACGCCATCAACGAAGGCGTGCGCCGTGGCTACAACCACCCCGACAACACCCTGCGCGCCAGCGTGGTGGCCGACCCCCAGTTCGACCGCAAGAACACCAAGGACAACACGCCTGCCGTGATCTTCACCGAGATCGTGCCCGGCAACACCGTGGACATCACCGTGGCGGCCAAGGGCGGCGGCTCGGAGAACAAATCCAAGATGTACATGCTCAACCCCAGCGACAGCGTGGTGGACTGGGTGCTGAAAACCGTGCCCACCATGGGCGCAGGCTGGTGCCCGCCCGGCATGCTGGGCATCGGCATTGGCGGCACGGCAGAAAAAGCCGTGCTCATGGCCAAGGAAAGCCTGATGGACGACCTGGACATGTACGAGCTGCAGGCCAAGGCCGAAGCCGCCAAGACCGGCGGCCCCGCGCTCGACAAGGTCGAAGCCCTGCGCCTGGAACTGTTTGAAAAGGTCAACGCCCTGGGCATTGGCGCCCAAGGCCTGGGCGGCCTGACCACGGTGCTGGACGTCAAGATCAAGATGTACCCCACGCACGCGGCCAGCAAGCCCATTGCCATGATCCCCAACTGTGCCGCCACGCGCCATGCGCACTTTGTGATGGACGGCTCGGGCCCCGTGTACCTCACGCCCCCCAGCCTGGACCTGTGGCCCAACGTCGACTGGACGCCCGACTACAACAAGAGCAAGAAGGTCAACCTCGACACACTCACCAAGGAAGAAGTGGCCAGCTGGAAACCCGGTGACACGCTGCTGCTCAACGGCAAGATGCTCACCGGCCGCGATGCCGCACACAAGCGCATCCAGGACATGCTGGCCAAGGGCGAGAAGCTGCCCGTGGACTTCACTAACCGAGTGATCTATTACGTGGGCCCGGTCGACCCCGTGCGTGACGAGGCCGTGGGCCCCGCCGGCCCGACCACTGCCACGCGCATGGACAAGTTCACCGACATGATGCTGGAGCAGACCGGCCTGATTGCCATGATCGGCAAGGCCGAGCGCGGCCCGGTCGCCATCGAGTCCATCAAGAACCACAAGAGCGCTTACCTGATGGCCGTGGGCGGTGCAGCCTACCTGGTCAGCAAGGCCATCAAGACCGCCAAGGTGGTGGGCTTTGAAGACCTGGGCATGGAAGCCATCTACGAATTCGACGTGGTGGACATGCCCGTCACCGTGGCCGTGGACGCGGGCGGCACCAGCGCCCACATCACCGGCCCCGCCGAGTGGCAAAAGCGCATCGCCACAGGCGAATTCAAGGGCATCGAAGTCGCGGCAGCCTGACGTCTCCGGGCATGGCGGCGCGCCGATAGCGCGGGGTGGCATCTGCACACAGCGGGTGAAACCATCCGCCCTGCCCCTGTTTCCTTTACCTGCCTGACACCATGAACCGTGCTGCGCAACCCATCGGCGTTTTCGACAGTGGCATCGGGGGCCTGAGCGTGCTGCAGGCGCTGCGGGCCGAATTGCCCCACGAGCGCTTTGTCTACCTGGCCGACAGCGGCAATGCGCCCTATGGCGACGCACGGGGCGACGCCTTCGTGAGCGCCCGCACGCATGCCATTACGCAACACCTGCGCGAGCAGCACCACATCAAGGCGCTGGTGGTGGCCTGCAACACGGCCACGGCCGCCGCCATCCATGAGGTGCGCAGCAGCCAGCCCGACCTGCCGCTGGTGGGGCTGGAGCCCGCCCTAAAGCCCGCTGCAACCTTGAGCAAAACCGGGCGCATCGGCGTCATCGGCACGCGCGGCACGCTGACCAGCGACAAATTTTCCAGGCTGCTGGCGTCGCTGGCTGGACAGGCTGAATTCGTTGTCCAGCCCTGCGATGGCCTGGCACGCGCCATCGAGGACAGCACGGCGCGGCCCTTGCCTACCGACCCTTTTGCTACCGAAACCAGAGCACTGTGTGCACGCTACATCAGCGCGATGGGCACATTTGGCACCGAAACGGGCCAAATCGACACGCTGGTGCTGGGCTGCACGCACTATGTGTTTGTGGCGGACGAGTTGCGCTCACTCGTTGGCCCGCAGGTGCGGCTGATTGAAACCGGCGAGCCGGTGGCACGGCAAACGCGGCGCCTGCTGCACAAGGATGCGCTGCTCGCCCCCGAAGATTCAGCGGCTGAGGTGCCCGCCTCCATCCACTTGCTCACCACCGGCGCACTCGCACCATTGCAGGCGGCCGCAGAACGCTGGCTGCAGTTGCCACCCGACTGCTGCTCCACTGTCTCCATCCCGTGAATACAGATCAAATCAGGCTGTAGCGCTTTCTGGTAAAGCGCGAGCAGCTATCTAATTAATAGCTATTCCAGCGCCCACAGACGCTCGCCAGCGTGCTCGAGGTGCGTGAGGTAAAGGCGCACGTCAAACTCGTACTGGTGGTATTGAGGCTCCATGTGCTCGCACAGCTTGTAGAACGCCTTGTCGTGGTCTTTCTCGCGCAAATGGGCCAGTTCGTGCACCACGATCATGCGCAAAAACTCGTCCGGAACCTGCTTGAACATGGCTGCAACGCGAATCTCATGCTTGGCCGCCAGGCGGTTGCCCTGCACACGCGACACCGAGGTATGCAACCCCAGCGCATGGCGCACGACATGGATCTTGCTGTCAAAAACCACCTTGTTCACCGTGCCTGCGTTGCGCAGATGTCGGGCCTTCAGTTCTGCAGCGTAGTCATACAACGCCTTGTCGCTGCGCACCGCGTGCGGCTGGGGGTATTTGCGCAGCAACACAGGGCCCAGCCGCCCCTCGCCCAGCAGTTGCCGGGCCTGGTCTTGCAGCGACTCGGGGTAGGTGCGCAGGTAAGGCAGATCGGTTTTCATCCAGTCACCGTCAATCGCGCAGCGCAGCAAGCCGGGCCAGGCCGGTGGCGCAGCAACTCAAAAACTCGCGTTTTCAGTGAAGGTGGCGCGGGCGACGTCCGCCACCGTGTCCGCCAACCGAGCCGCCAGGCCCACCCGATCCACGCGGGGGCTTGCCAATTTCCAGCGAATTGACCAGGGCGTCGAAACGCTGGGTGAACAACTTGTCGATCTCGGCCACCACGCCACCGAGCTCGGCGCCATCAAAGTGGCGCTCCATCATGTTCACCACATCCTGCACCAGCAAATCGCGCTGCACCTGCATGATGGCCGCAGGCGTAGGGCCCACGAACAGCATCACAAAATCGTCGCGCGACTCGGTGCCGTCGTCTTCCTCGTCCTCATCGAAATCGGCGTCGTAAAACGTCACCTCGATGGCGGCGCCCAACTCGGCCAGCTCGTTGAGGCTCATGCACATTTCATCGAGCGACTGGCGAAAATCGTCGTCGCCACGCACCGTCCAGCACATCTGCAGCATGTGCTCCTGGGCATCGAACTTGATTCCAGGCTCTTCTTCGTAGGCACTGGCCGCGCCATCGGCCAGCGAGCGGGCACCGGCGTATTTCCACAGGGGTTTGAGCGCCTCCTGGAGCTGTTCAAAGCTGGTATCGGCGCGCAACTGGACCTGTCCGTGGACATGGATTTCAAAGGGAGCGTTGTAACTTGACATGATTGAATCGTAGTGGTGCCCCGAGCCGGGGTCGAACCGGCACGCCCCTTTTCAGGAAAGCGGCGGATTTTAAGTCCGCAGTGTCTACCAATTTCACCATCGGGGCGCCGGCTGCCCAACGCACACCTGCGTCACAGCGTAACCCGGGCCGCGCGGACACGCAATGCCCCTGTCTTATCCGGTGAACGCAACGCCCGATCAACCGGACTATCGCCATCACCAAGAAAAAAGGGAAGCCGAAGCTTCCCTTGCATATCTGGAGCGGGAAACGAGACGTTTACTAGGCGCGTAAGTCGTTGTTTCCCGAACACTTTCTTCGCCGAGGTGGCCAGCGAAGACCTAGATTGTAGCCTAGTTTTTCACCCCCGCCAACAAGATCGTCCAAAGAGTTCCACTGGCGTCCATAGACCCGCACTCAGCACACCGGCCCCACACTCGTCACAACGTCGTCAGCGACGGTCTCGAACTGGCGCCTGTCCCTGCTCTCGGCACCCGCACCAGTACCGCGATGACGTCCAGGCCGATTCTCTCGGTGCTGGCTCAGTTCGGATGTCAGCTACGAGCCGCATGCGCCGCGCATTGCGTAGCTCGTCCGCACAAGTCGTGCGGGAAGAACGCACACCCTAGCCGTGGCGCGTCAGCGCGCGATTCTTTGTCGCTATATCAGGATGCTGGACAAGCATGACAGGCTGGGGTTTCACCGCGTCCTTGTGGACGTCGGGTAGCGATTGCGAGCCCTTCGCGCCTCGTGAAACCGCTGGCATATCAGGCCATACCCAAACGGTTTTGCGAAGATCGCCGCTACTTATGACGCTGCTACTGTGCGCGTCGCTTTCGAGCCTGCCAGCGAAGGCTCGACCATCTTGCGACTCACTGGATTCTTGCATATCGAGCACACGACGGCTACCTGCAACACAAGCCGGTGAGAAGTACTCAGGCCCCATGACGAAGCGGACCTCGGGACCCGCTTCATGCACAGACAACACGCCGACCTTCAGGTTGGCACCAAAGGAGTCGGCCATGTAGTTCTCCTGGAAGGAGATAGGAGCATGAACAACAATGCACCAACATCAAAGGTGTTCTACCGCCCGATCGAAGCCTCCATACGCTGGGCCGGGCTGCTGCGATTCGAGCACGTCATCCTGGCCTCGATCTCGTCGCCGAGAGACCTGCCACAGTCGTTGGACTGCCCGCGCTGGGGCGAACTGCGGCTGTATACCGACCGCATCTACGACGGCATCCTCAATGGGGAACTGCCCTTCGGGCAGAACGGCATCACGATGCGCGACATCGAACTGATCGACTCCCCTGATATCACCGTTCGCCACGTCGATCTGAAGCGCTGGATGCGCCAGCACTACCCCGAGCAGCGGCCCGCCTTTCTCTTCTCCCGCAGCGAGCGCATCGCCCATCCCTTCATCTCGCTGGAGACCGGGCAAGCCATGCTGGTCGAAAGGCTGGCCCTCAAATCCGCCTTGGAGCAGTCCAAGCGTCAGCTTCGCGAGTTGCAGGAAAAGCACGACGCGCTGCTCAAGCAGTCCTCGGTGATCCCCGCATGCGCGCAATGCTCGATCAGCGATCGGGCCGAGACCACCTACCTGAACATCATCGGGGGCATGCTGGAGTTGATACTCGGCCAGTCGCCCTCGGGCACGCCGTACTCCAGCTTCAAGACGCAGGAGGCCGTGGTCAGCGCATTGGTCGCCCATCACCACGGCGTCATGGGGATCGCGGAGCGGACATTGAACGGCAAGTTCGCCACAGCCAGGCGCCGGCTACATAGCGCCATCCTCTAAGGTTTTCCAGCTTGTTTAGGCAGCCGCGGAGATTGCATTGGCAATGTCTTTCCGCAGCCGCGTCTATTGAATAGAGGTCACGCCAACAAACGCCACTGAGCGTTCAGGAGTGACCGCCATGTCGCCAACACCTGCACTGCCGCCCAACGAGCGCCGCATCCTGCGCCTGGAAGAAGTCGAAGCGAAGTCCGGCTTCAAGCGTGCCCACCTCTACAACCTGATGCGCGCCGGCAAGTTCCCCAAGGCGCTGCGCCTGGGCGTGCGCGCCGTCGGCTGGGATTCCATCGAAATCGACCAGTGGATCGCCGAGCGCGTCAACAACCGGGCCTGACCCGTTCTCCCACGGACTTCCCATCCTCACCCGGAGAACGCCATGCAGGTTGTATCCATTGTCTCGACCAAAGGGGGCGTCGGTAAAACGACCACGGCCGCCAACCTGGGCGGGCTAGCCGCCGATGCGGGACTGCGCGTGCTGCTGCTCGATCTCGACGTGCAGCCCACCTTGTCCTCTTACTACGAGCTGGCCCACCGCGCGCCCGGCGGCATCTATGAATTGCTGGCCTTCAACGAGCGCGACCTCGGCCAGCTCGTGTCCCGCACGATCATCACAGGCCTGGACCTGGTGCTGTCCAACGACCATCGGGGCGAGCTGAACACCTTGCTGCTGCACGCGCCGGATGGGCGCCTGCGGTTGCGGCACCTGCTGCCGATGCTGGCTCCCCTTTATGACCTGGTGCTGATCGACACCCAGGGCGCGCGCAGCGTGACCTTGGAGATGGCAGTACTGGCCTCCGACTTGGCGCTGTCGCCTGTCACCCCGGAAATCCTCGCCGCCCGCGAGCTGCGGCGCGGCACCATGCAGTTGCTGGAAGACATCGCGCCGTACCGGCACCTGGGCATCGAGCCGCCGCCGCTGCATCTGCTCATCAACCGGGTCCACCCGGTGTCGGCGAACGCCCGGCTGATCCAGCAAGCCCTGCGTGACCTGTTCCAGGACCACACCGGCATCCGCGTGCTGGCCGCCGACGTGCCGGCCATCGAAGCCTATCCACGCGCCGCGACGCGCGGCCTGCCCGTGCATCGCGTCGAGTACCGCCAGCCACCGGGCAGAGTCGCCCCCGCCGCGCTCGACACCATGCGCGGCCTCGCCGGCGAACTGTTCCCGCAATGGCAGCACCGACTGGCTCGCGTGTCCGGCCGCCCGCCATTTCCTCTTGATACCGGGAGGCCCCATGGCGAACGCACATGAACTGGCCCGAGGCCACAAGCGGCTGCGCGCCCTGATCGAGTTCGCCGTCGGCGAGGGCTGGCACGTCAAGCGCACGCCAGGCGGCCACCTCAAATTCACGAAGGCAGGCTGCGCCGCGATCTACACCAGTTCGACGGCCAGCGACCACCGGGCGGCCCTCAACGCCCGCGCGCAGATCCGCCGCGCCGAGCGCGAGTCCCGGTCCCCAGCGCAGGGAGGCCGCCATGGCTGAAATGACCTCCCAGCAGATGGCCGGCAAGCTGCTCGCGGCCGGGTTCGAGCGCAGCGGCCCGTCCACCTCGGCCTTGAGCGACCCGATCGCCGACACGCCCATGGTCGTGACCCTGGACCAGTTGCGCCCCTACGACCACGATCCCAGGAAGAAGCGCAACCCAGCCTACGAGGACATCAAGGCGTCCATCCGTGAGCGCGGCCTGGACGCAGCGCCGGCGATCACCCGGCGCCCGGGCGAGGACCACTACATCATCCGCAACGGCGGCAACACGCGCCTGGCGATCCTGCGCGAACTGTGGTCGGAGACCAAGGACGAGCGGTTCTTCCGCATATCGTGCCTGTTCCGCCCGTGGCCCAGCCGCGGCGAAGTCGTGATGCTGACCGGCCACCTGGCCGAGAACGAATTGCGCGGGGGCCTGACGTTCATCGAGCGCGCCCTCGGCGTCGAGAAAGTCCGCGAGTTCTACGAGCAGGAAAGCGGCGCCGCCCTCAGCCAGTCGGAGCTGGCGCGCCGGCTCGCTGCCGACGGCTTCCCAGTCCAGCAGTCGCACATCAGCCGCATGAACGACGCGGTGCGCTACCTCCTGCCGGCGATCCCGACCGTGCTCTATGGCGGGCTCGGCCGCCACCAAGTCGAACGCCTGTCGGTCACGCGCAAGGCCTGCATGCTCGCGTGGGAGCGCTACGCCAAGGGCCGCACGCTGGTGCAGGACTTCGACGACTTCTTTCAGGAGGTGCTGTCGCAGTTCGACACGCAGGCCGACGAGTTCGCCCCCCAGCGCGTGCAGGACGAGTTGATCGGCCAGATGTCCGAACTGCTCGGCATCGACTACGACGTACTGGCGCTCGACCTCACCGAATCCGAAAGCCGCCATCGCGCCCTGATCAGCGACCCGACCCCACCATCGGCACCGCCCGCGCTGCCTGAGCCCGGCACCGTGGCACGCCCGCCCGCCGCGCCGGCCCCATCGGCCCCGACGCCGGCGACCACACCTGGGTCGCGCGAGCGCGAGGGCGGCTCGGGGACGGACGGCTCGCCCGCAGGAAGCCCCGTGGCTGCTCCTGGTGATCTGCTGCAGGGGCACATCGTTTCGCCTGCACCGACGACGGAGCGGCTGCAATCCATTCAGCGGATGGTCGCCGACGAGCTGGGGGATGCGCTGCCCGATTTTTCGGCCAACGTCTTGCAGTCCATTCCCGTCCAGGCGGGCGGTCTCTACCCGATTTCCGACGTCTGGCACATCGACGCGGGCCTGGACACGCCCGATCGCCTGCGCATCCACATCGCGCAGTTCGCACGCGAGATCGCGGGCGAGGCAGGCCTCGATCAGTGCATCGAGGACCGCGCGGACGGTGTGGGCTTCGCATGCCATCCCAACGCACAGCCCCCATCACCGCAGGGCCGCGTCGTGCTGGCATTGCTGGCGAGCCTGGCAGGCCAGAGCTTCACCGATGCCGATCTGGACGGCGGGCAGCTTGCCGCCGAACTGCCGGCGCTGCTGCATGGCCAAGGCGATGCGACCCGCCGCTTGAGCGACACCGCGCTGGTCAAGCTGTTCCGATTGCTGCGCCTGGCCCGGCGCCTGCTGGACCTGGAGTCCGGTGCCGCAGGCCCTGGGGCATGAAGGAAGGAGACCCGCATGGCCGCCCCGCACCCGCTCAATCAGGCCGTCATCGCCCAGGCGCTCTACGACCTGCGCAACGGCCAACTGCGCCGCTGCAAGGCGATGGGCTTCAGCGAGGCCGAGCTGGATGCGCTCAAGCATCCCGCCATGGTGAGCGTGCTCGCCAACGCCAATGTCTCGTGGTGTTCCGTGTCCGTGAACCGCGAGGTGCTCCGGCGTCTGCTCTCGCAGGCGCAGGACGTGGAGAAGGAAATCGCGACCGTCGATCGCATGTTGCGCCTGGGGGCCAGCACGGAGATGGTCAGCCGCTTCTATGGCCTGACCCATCAGGAAGTCGCCCTGCGCCGTGAGGTGCTGGGCCTGCCCAAGCGCAAGGGTCGTCACCCTGTCCTGGACGAGAAGCAGGACGTCGAACTGTGGCGGCGCTGGAAAGCCATCACCAGCAGCAGGAATGTGGACCTGGAGGACGAGACCTCGATTCTCGACGCGGCCATGGACCTCGCCGAAGGCATGGATTTGCCGTTGTCGGTGGTCTGGGCCGCGATCAAGTCGTGGGTCGATCAGGGACTGGGTTGAGCCATGGCCGTGGACGATACCGCGCCACGCCATGGCCCCGTCGCACTCGCTGACCTGTTCGATGCGGCGCTGAAGAACTTTGCGCCCAAGCCCAACCCCAACCCGCCAACACCCGCTCCCGAGCGCATACCCGTGCCGTCACCTGCGACACCGGCCGCGACCGGCGATGCGCTCCTCTTCAGCGGCAATCGGCACGAGACCGTACCGCGGCGGCTGTTCCTCGACCGCCGCCTGACGCCGCTGGAGCGCAACGCCTGGCAGGTGTTCCGGCTGATGCTCAACGACGACGGCGTGACCGCATTCCCCACCTATGAGCAGTTGCGGCCCTGGCTGGCCTCGATGCCCTGCGCCGGCCAGGCCTCGCATGAAACCGTGGCGCGAGCCCTGACGCTGCTGCGACTGACCCGGTGGCTGAGCCTGGTGCGGCGACGGCGCGACGCCAGGACCGGCCGCATCCTCGGCAATCTGTACGTGCTGCACGACGAACCCCTGACGCCGTTCGAGGCCATGCAGCTCGACCCGGACTACCTGCAACTGGTCAGCCAGGCGCTCGGCCACTCGGCCAAAACCGTTCAGATCGTGGGCCTGCACACCCTCAAGGAAATCGGCGAAGACCCGATGCTGGCCGGGCGCACCCTGCCGTCGAGGCTGCAAGTCCTGGCCGAGCGCCTCGCCAGCCAGGGCGCTGGGGCGCACGAAGGTTATCCACAGGAGGACGCCACGCACGAATCCGAAGAAGGGGCGACGAGCCTTCTTCGGAATCCTGACGACCCCACTTCGGAATCCGAAGCAGGGTCGAAACCCGCGCCAGACGCCTCTCTTCGGAATCCGAAGCAGGCCCGTACAGTACGTAGTACTCGTATTAATGAAGTACGTACTACCGCGCACGCACAAGCGCAGGCGCGCGCGCTGGGCGACCTCCAATGGCCCAAACGCTTCGCGGAACTGAAGGCAGAGCAGCAGACAGGTGCGCGGGTGGCGTTGCAGCAGGTCGATGCCTCGCTGAGGCAGGCTGTGCTGGACGAATGGGCCACGCGATGCAGCAGCCACGGCATCCGCAATCCTGCGGGGTATCTGTTCGGCATCATCCAACGGGCCATCCATGGCGAGTTCAACGCCTGGGCCAAGAAAGACGCGCCATCTGCATACGCTCCGCCGAATGAGCGGCCACCACCAGCACCGCCACCATCCCAGCCGCAGGGCAAGCCGGTGCCGCCAGAAGTCGCCAAACAGCACATCGAGCGGCTGCGCAACCTGCTCGCCAGCAAGTGAGCGGGCCTGCAAGGCGGTGAAGTGGATGCCAGTGGCTTCCAGCAGAGCTATCCCCAGGGGATAGTTCTACTGACGGCTACACGTCGAACCGCTGCACGTCAGGCCCCGATCGCCTGCGGCGGGATCGGCCTTGTCCGGGCTGAGCCGGGCGCGCAGCGTTCCTTGGCTCTCCATGGAACTATCCCCTGGGGATAGTTCCACTGACGGCTACGACGTCGAACCGCTGCACGCCAAGCCCCGATCGCTTGCCGCGAGATCGTCCTTGTCCGCGCTGATCCGGGCGTGCAGCGTTCCTTGGCGCTCCATGGAGCTATCCCCTGGGGATAGCTCGCGTCTCATGCACCCGCCGCGCCCTGAACCGGGGACGGGCGGGTTTCGGTTTGTTGACTGACTGCCTTCCGCTTCCTGCCGAAGCTGGCCGCTCTTTTCCAACAACGAGCGGACACCATGGCAACGACCAACGAACCTCTGCAACTGAATCTCGGCTCCTTGCGCAGCGCGATGTCGCTGACGCTGCACACTCACCACGCCTCGCGCATCTGGCACGGTCGCGCCGCCGGCGAGGGGCGACCCGGCATCGTCGGCCTGAACGGCTACATCGCCCAGATGAACAAGATGCGGCGCGGCTCGGAGCAGGACGACCCGTACAGCGACTTCTGGATGCTGCGCATCGAGGACAAGCTCGACCAGACGAAGGCCACGCTGCAATCGCTGCGCGAGCAGGTGGACCAGGCCCTGGCGAGCGTGCCGCCGGCACTCACCCTGGGCGAGAACCTCAACGTGCAGCCCGTCAAGCTGCCGCTGTTCGTCAATGCGCAGTTGGGCTTTGCCGCGGTGTATCTGCTGGCCGACTACGACGACATCGCCCGCAAGCTGATCCTCGCGCACCACACCGCGCTGATCGATCGCTCGACGCTCGAACGCTGGCTCAACGAAGGCGCCCATGCACTGCGCAGCCTGTTCTCGCTGGCCCAGCAGTACCGCTACTCGGGCTGCACCCGCGACGACTTCGCCGCGAAGAACGCCGCAGCCCGGGCGGCGCTGGAGAAGTTCGGCGAGTTGCCGCAGGACGTGCTGGAAGGCACGCGCCGCTCGAAGTTCGCGCCGCCCATCGTGCGCCGTGGCCTGCAGCAGCGCGGTGACGGTCCTGCCGCAGCCGCATCGCCCACCGACGAGGTTGCCACCACCGAGGCACCCGAGGCCGCCGCCGACGAGGACGCGCAGCCATGAGCGACCCGAACCGCGACACCCGCTACTTCCGCCCGCTGCAACAGACCGCCTTCATGCGGCTGGAACACGCAGGCTCTCTAAAAGGCCTTTTAAAGCCCTTTAAAGGTAAAGGGGACTTGGAGGCCTGGGCCAGCCAGTGCTTCGCCATGCGCGACGAGTTGATTGGCTTGGCGCAGCGACAGGTGCTGCCACAGGCCGTCGGGCATCCCTTCCACCTGCTCTCAATCGAGCTGGCCCAGCAGACCACTGGCGCAGGCACGGCGTTTCTTCGCTGGCGCAAGCACGACCGCTCGGCCATGGGCGTCGCCTTGTGGCAGGAGCTGATGGCGAGCACCAGCACGCCGGTCAACCTCCTGGCCGACCTGCACGCGATCGAGCTTCAGCGCATCACGCTGAACATGCAGATCAGCCTGTTGCACACCTTGGGCAGGCAGGCCCAGGAGTGCGCCAGCAAGGCCGCCGACGCGGAAGACGCCTACCTGCGCCGGCTCAAGTCCATGCCATCCGCCATGCGTGATCGGTGATCGCGCCAGGCACCCCAGCACGCGCCCGCCGCCGACCAGGTGCGGGTATTTCAACCACCACGGAGATTGCAACATGAGCACGCATTTTTCTGGCGAAGGCAACATCGGTTCGCCCCCCGAGTACCGGGAGTTTCCCAACGGCAACGACGAACCGCGGCGCTTGCTGCGGCTGAACGTGTATTTCGACAACCCCGTCCCCACCAAGGGCGGCGACTTCGAGGATCGCGGCGGCTTCTGGGCGCCGGTGGAAATCTGGCACCGCGACGCCGCGCACTGGAAGGACCTGTACCAGAAAGGCATGCGCGTGCTGGTCGTCGGCCGCATGGAGCGCGAACCCTGGACGGACAACGAGGATCAGCCGCGCGAGACCTGGCAGATCAACGCGCGCAGCGTCGGCATCCTGCCGTTCCGCATCGAGTCGGTGACCCTCAGCCCCAGGCAGCAGGAGACCGCGCAGGACACGCAGCCGAATTCCCAGGCCGCCCAGGAACCGACCGCGCCGAAGGAGCCGAAGCGCAGGAAGTGATGCAGCATGGGGCGGCGGCAGTCGTCCGTCGCCCCACGCCCTCGCGAGCTATCCCCAGGGGATAGCTCCATCAACGTCTACCGGCGTCCGCGCGCTCCAAAAAATCGTGGCTCCCGGCCCGCACACCCCCGGCCGCACGCCACTTCCGTCCCGGCCATTCCATCCCATGAAAGTGGTCGCCACCGCATGCGGCTTGTTTGCTGCTGCCCCTGGTGATGCTCGGCATCCTCGATTCCAGCAACTCAATGAACCACGGAATTCGGATGGACGGACATGCGGCTGTTCTTGTGCGAGAAGCCATCGCAAGGCAAAGACATTGGTCGAATCCTCGGCGCGACGCAGCGCGGTGAAGGCTGTCTCAGCGGCTCCGGCGTCACCGTCACCTGGTGCATCGGCCATCTCGTAGAAGCGGCAGCTCCCGAGGTCTATGACGCGGCGCTCAAGCGCTGGTCGCTGGAGCAGTTGCCCATCATTCCCCAGCAGTGGCGGGTCGAGGTCAAACCGAAGACCGCCACGCAATTCAAGGTCGTCAAAGCGCTTCTGGCGAAGGCGACTCATCTGGTCATCGCCACCGATGCCGACCGCGAGGGCGAGCTGATCGCCCGCGAGATCATCGACCTGTGCGGCTACCGCGGCCCCATCGAGCGGCTATGGCTGTCGGCGCTCAACGATGCGTCGATCCGCACCGCGCTCGGCAAGTTGCGGCCCTCATCCGACACGCTGCCGATGTACTACTCGGCGCTTGCGCGCTCACGCGCAGACTGGCTCGTGGGCATGAACCTCAGCCGGTTGTTCACGGTGCTCGGGCGTCAGGCCGGCTACGACGGCGTGCTGTCCGTCGGTCGCGTCCAGACGCCGACCTTGAAGCTCGTCGTGGACC
This sequence comes from Acidovorax sp. 35-64-16, assembly GCF_002281195.1. NCBI lineage: Bacteria > Pseudomonadati > Pseudomonadota > Betaproteobacteria > Burkholderiales > Comamonadaceae > Acidovorax > Acidovorax sp. 35-64-16. The sequence goes on from NZ_NCFM01000006.1 coordinate 116,332, forward strand.
GCGACCGCGAGATCGCGGCCTTCAAGTCGGTGCCGTTCTGGGCCATCGACGTGTCCCTGTCCGCAGGTGGACAGGCTTTCAGCGCGCAGTGGGTTCCGCCCGATGGCTGCACCGACGACGCCGGTCGCTGCCTGCAGCAGCCGATCGCCCAGCAGGCCGCGCAGCAGATCCGCGCTGCGGGCAGCGCCCAGGTCCTATTAGTCGAGACCGAGCGCGTGCGCGAAGGTCCGCCGCTGCTGTTCGACCTGGGAACGCTTCAGGAGGTTTGTTCCAAGCAGCTTGGGCTGGATGTTCAAGAGACCCTCGAAATCGCGCAGGCCTTGTACGAGACACACAAGGCCACAACGTACCCGCGTTCGGATTCCGGCTACCTGCCCGAAAGCATGTTCGCGGAAGTGCCGACTGTCCTTGACAGCCTGCTCAAGACCGATCCCTCGCTGCGCCCGATCATGGGCCAACTCGACCGCTACCAGCGCTCGCGCGCCTGGAACGACGGCAAAGTGACAGCCCACCACGGCATCATCCCGACGCTCGAACCCGCGAACCTCTCTGCGATGAGCGAGAAGGAGCTGGCCGTGTACCGGCTCATCCGGGCGCACTACCTGGCGCAGTTCCTCCCTCACCACGAGTTCGACCGCACTGTCGCCGAGCTGTCCTGCGGCCAACAGAAGTTGGCGGCCACCGGAAAGCAGATGGTCGCCCAGGGTTGGCGCCTGGTGCTGGCCGAACCGCAAGCGGATGAGGACGGTGAAGCCACGGCGCGCAGCCAGGTACTCCCCCCGCTGCGCGAGGGCATGGCGTGCCAGGTGGCCGAGGCCGAGATCAAGGCGCTCAAGACGATGCCGCCCAAGCCGTACACGCAGGGCGAACTGGTCAAGTCCATGAAGGGGGTCGCCAAGCTGGTGACGGACCCGCGCCTGAAGCAGAAGCTCAAGGATACGGTCGGCATCGGCACCGAGGCGACACGGGCCAACATCATCAGCGGGCTGATCACCCGCGGCTACATCGTGAAGAAGGGGCGCTCCATTCGCGCATCGGATGCGGCGTTCACCTTGATCGATGCCGTACCCGCGGCGATTGCCGACCCCGGAACCACCGCCGTGTGGGAGCAGGCGCTCGACATGATCGAGGCCGGACAACTCACACTGGATGTGTTCATCGGCAAGCAGGCCGCATGGATTTCGCAACTGATCGTGCAGTACGGCAGCACCTCGCTGTCCATCAAGGTTCCCCAGGGGCCTGCTTGTCCGCAGTGCGGCGCACCGACGCGCCAGCGCACCGGCAAGACCGGCCCCTTCTGGTCGTGCAGTCGCTACCCCGACTGCAAAGGCACGCTGCCGGTCGATTCCGGCACGTCCAAGCGCGGTGCGTCGCGCCCGCGCAGTAGCGGCCGCAAGGGCTCCTGACCGACCCCGCTCCCCGAGAGCCGTGCCCGCCATCGGCGGCGTGGCCCATGTCCCGCACGCCCTGCGGGACGCCCAGCGCGCAACGCCTTCTCTTGTCCGTGTGCGCGTCCCGCCCAGCCGTCCCCCAGCCGCGGGACCTGAAGGTAGCTTCTCCACGAACCATGTCCGGGGTTTCCCGGCGCGTTCTGCTGATCAGCATTTTCCGCCTCTGCGAAGGGTCCCCCGGTGGCTTGCCGGCCTGCGAGCCACCCGGAGACCCTTCGTGGTCAGCGGTATTCGATGCCGTGCCCAACGGCGAAAAACTGGGCTCCTTTTGTGCGCGGATGTGCGCCAGAAGATGCCGGCGCCAACCACGACATGCGCCGGGTGCGATTGCTGACAGCAGACGGTTCTAGCGACGACCGGGCCTGCAACAGCCCACGGGTGGTTCCGTCCTCCCGAGCCGAAGGCCACACGGCCTTCGGCGCCTTTCTCCTGCCGATCAACGTCCCGGCCCGGCCACACGGTCCAGGGCCACACGAACAGGAGACCCGACATGAACCCGCAACCTCGCACCTCACGCGGTGCGCCCCAGGCCGCGCCACTGCTGTACGGCAGCGTGTGCAGCGGCATCGAGGCCGCGAGCCTCGCCTGGCAACCCCTCGGCCTCGAAGCCGTGTGGTTCGCCGAAATCGAGCCGTTCCCGAGCGCCGTGCTCGCCCACCGTTACCCCCACGTGCCCAACCTGGGCGACATGACCGCGATCGCCCGCCAGGTGCGCGCCGGCACCGTGCCGGCGCCCGACATCCTGGTCGGCGGCACGCCGTGCCAGTCGTTCAGCGTTGCAGGTAGCCGGCGCGGGCTGGATGACCCGCGCGGAGCCCTTTCCCTTGCCTATGTGGAGCTTGCCAATGCCATCGACCAAACCCGCCAACAAGACCGCCGCCCGGCGGCCACGCTCGTCTGGGAAAACGTCCCCGGCGTCCTCAACGACCGCAGCAATGCCTTCGGGCATTTCCTGGGGGCACTGGTCGGGGAAAGCCGTGCGCTCCAGCCGCCAGGGGATCGGTGGGCGCACGCTGGTTGTGTGTCTGGACCCCGCCGCCGCATCGCGTGGCGCGTGCTCGACGCTCAATATTTCGGTGTCGCCCAACGCCGCAAGCGCGTGTTTCTTGTGGCAAGTGGTGGAGATGACCTCGATCCCGCAGAAGTACTTTTTGAGCGCGCAGGCCTGCTCGGGGATTCTTGTGCGGGCCGCGCGCCGTGGCAAGAAGCTGCCCACGATGCTGGACCGGGTGCTGAAGCAGCAGGCGCATGCGCAGGACTTGCAGGATTCGCAGGGCTGAAGCAGCCCTACGGCAGGGTCACGACGACGTTCGGATTCAGCGGCGGCATTGGCCCCGTCGATGTGGCGGCGTGCCTGATGGCCGCTGGCCCCAAGCACGACATTCGCACCGAGACGTTCATGGTGCAGTCGGTCGTCGGCAGCATCGCCCACACCCTCGACACCGCCAACAACGGCAGGGGCAGCAGCGAGGATGGCACCGGCAAGGGTGTTCCGATCATCGCCTTCACTGCCCAGGGCAGCGGCGCCGATGCCACGTTCGACCTGACGCCGACGCTGCGCGCTGGCGGCCATCGCAACAGCCATGCGAACGCCGGTGTCGTGCCCGCCATCGCTTTCGCGCAGAACAACCGCGGTGAAGTGCGCTACGAATCCGGCCATGGACAGGTGGCTTGCACCGTGCTGTCCAACGGCAAGCCGGGCTACGGCGTGCCGATGGTGGCCTGCGTATCTCTGCGTGGCCGCGAGAACGGCCTTGCCGCCGAGTTGGGCGGCACCGTAGCGGGCGCACTTCGCACCAGCGGCGGCGGCGCGGACAAGCCCCATGTGCTGGCTCCCGACTTCGAGGCGCATTTCCGCTACGACTGGAACGGCCCTGGCCCCGGCGACTGGTCGCACTGGCGGGTGCGGCGGCTGATGCCCGTGGAGTGCGAGCGGCTGCAAGGCATGCCCGACGACTACACGCTGATCACCTACCGCGGCAAGCCCGCCGCCGACGCTCCACGCTACAAGGCGATCGGCAACTCCATGGCTGTACCGTGCATGGCATGGCTGGGCCAGCGCCTGGTGCAGTACCTGCACAAGACGGGCTCGACCGCTTCGGATTGATCGGCGACGCAGCCTGCGGGCCGCGCCATTCTCCCTCCTGCATTGCCGATGTATTGGCAGCAGCCCGCAGCCAGGGTGTCAAGGCTGCCGCGGGTTCCACCCGCGCCACCCGCCAGTTCGCCTCGGCATCTCACCGGCGAACGCTGCCCACCGGGGCACCGATGCCTCTTTCTCCAACCCACGGGATGGCCGCCACGTCCCGTCAGGGGCATGTCGCCACCCGGTCGATTTCAGGACTTCCCATGGACAACATCACCAAGCAAAACCGCATCACGCTGAAGAGCCTCAAGGTGGCAGATTTCGCCAGCGAAGAAACGATGTGCTTCAGCGCCACCGTCGTGTTCGACGGCACTCCCATCGCCGAGGCCCGCAACGACGGCCACGGCGGCTCGACGTTCCTGCACGCGCTCAGCGGCAAGGCGGCGTTGCTGGCTCAGGCCGAAGCCTTCGCCAAGGGCCTGCCGCCTGCGCCGCTCAACCTCGGCCAGGAGGGCGAAGACCCTCACTACATCGACATGACGCTCGACTTCCTGGTCGATGAACTTGCCGACGCCATGCACGCGGAACGCAAGGTGCGAGCCGCGTTCAACCGCGACATCGGCAACAAGGTGCTGTTCATCAAGGACGGCAAATTGCTGTTCATCAAGGGCATCAAGCTCAAGGCCATTGCTGACCGCAAGGCGTACTTCGCTTCGCTGCGCGCTCGGCAGGCCCAGCCCATCGTCATCCTCGCCGAGCTTGCGCCCGAGCAGGCATTCGACCTGTGGAAGCAGCATGTCCTGGGCGACAAGCCCGACTGACCCAGCACCGACGCACTCTCCTGGCAGCCCCGCACTCGATGCGGGGTTTCTTTTTCTCTGCGCGCATCAATCGGGGGTGGGCCGGATGCCGTTTTCCAACTGACGCGACGCGGCCCGCGCACGAAGCTGCCCGCATGTTCGCTGATTCGTCAGCACATGCCAGCAGCCAGGGTTTCAAGCTGCCGCGGGTCTCTCCCGCGTTGCCCACCAGTCCGCATCGCATCAAGTCTGCGGACGCGCGTCCCCATGACGCTGATGCATTTTTTCAACCGCGTGCGGGAGCTGCCATCCCGTGAGGGACGAGGCCCCGCTTTTCCAAGGAGCCCGTCCATGTCCCAGCAAGCCTCTTTCGGCCAATTGGCCTCGACCTACTGCGGCAAGTTCCTGCCGCTCGAAGTCCTGCAAAGCGCCGCCGGTCACTACATCGGCACGCGCGATACCGAAGGGCCCGTTTCGCGGGAATCCCGCGAGTACTTCCGCAGCCATGCCGCGGCTCAACGTGCCCTCGAAAGAGGCGGCTGGTCCCAGCTCGCCATTCCCTGATCCAACTGGAGGAATCACGTCATGAACCAGCTACTGCCACGGGAAGTCGTCGATCAGATCATGCGGGAAGAACAGCATTTCGCGGCCGCGCCCCAAGCCTTCTTCGAGGCCTGGAAGCGCGGTGTCGAGATCGCTGGCCCCGAATGGTTCGGTGACGGCACCCGTGAAGGTCTGAACCAGGCCAAGAGCAAGTGGGATCTGCGTCCCAACATGCTGCGGCTCAACGATGCCCTCGGCGTCCTGAGCAGCGGCGAACGCATGTTCCTGTCCGCCATGGTCAGCTTCTACAACGCGCGCGAGGGCGGTGCCATGCTCAAGCGCTGCCACTTCAACGGACTGTCGGACTTCGACGGTCTCGACCTGCAACGCCGTAAGGTCCTCGCCGACCTGCTCGTGAACTACAACGGCTGGTGAGCCGGTCTCCGGCACACCACCACGTCTTCGTTCACTCCCCACGAGGGGCACGCGCCCACGAGGCCGTGCCCCTCATTTTGTTTCCCGTAGTCCAGCGCAGTGCTGACAACGCCATGGTCGGCGCTGCCTGACGCTTTTTCCATTTTTCAACCCACCGGGTCCAATTCCCGGTGGCGGGGATTGGCTCCATTATTCAATCTGGAGAGATCCCATGTCCCAGAATCCTAATCCCTTCCTTCGCGGCTACTGGAATCTGAAAATCGTCCGCACGCTGTGCATCAGCTACGACGATGGAAGCCCGCATGTCTGGCGCAACATCCACGCGAGCCAGCAATTCCTTTCCGACGAAGAACTGGTTTCATCGTCCTGCATCGTCACCAACGATTTCGCCGTGGTCAGCAATGGCCCTGAACCCTTGAGCGACGACGTGCTGGCCGAATGCGACGCCGGTGAAGGCGTCAGCGGCGAAGGCGTGATTGGTGCCGTGGTCTATGCCATCCATGGCGAGGACTTCGACGGTCGCCCAGTCCACGTCGGCGATGCCTATTCGGCCGAGGCTGCGCGGGAAGTGGTGCAGCGCCTGACTTTCGAGACCGGCTACTACAGCCGGTGCTGGGAGATCAGCCGCGAGCACATCACGGTCGATACCTGGCACTACCTCGCCGACCTGGCGGACATCGCCACGCCGGAGGCCATGCTGTTCATCGCCTTCCGTGTGCCGTACAGCCCGGCGATCGGCGTCAAGCTGATCTCCACGCCCTGGACGGACCAGAACCTGGAGCACGCCGAGGGCATCACCGCCGAGCAGCTTCGGCAGGAGCACCGGAACAAGGGCATGCCGGAGGACCTGGCAAACATCCTTGAACTGGCCGGCCAGGCCGATGTGCGCATTCTGATCCTCGACGCCGACGCACCCGCGCTGCTGGGCCTGCCGCTGGCCGAGTCCTAGCAGCCGCGCGACACGCCGGCCTTCCTCATTGTCCCCCCATGCCAGCCCGTTTCCCCCAGGAGCCGGGCTGGTCCATTTTCATAGGCGCAACCTCATGTTCCCCGACCTCATCTCGCCCGCAGCCGACTTCGAGCATCAGCTTGGAGCCTGCGTCAACGCCATGAGCCAGGACGACGCCATCGGCCAGATCCTGGTATTCGAGCGCACGCACGGCGCGCTGCACATGCGCCATATCGTCAGCGCCGACCTGATGGACACCGACATTGATGACTACGAAATGGTCGTCTTCGACGGTGGCAACACCAGCGGCGACACATGGAAGCATGTCTTCTTCCCTCGTCAGCGCGAGCACTACTTCGTGTACGAAGCCTGACCTGCCAGCCCCTCATCCGAGGGGCTGCTTGTTTTCAGGCTTTCGCCGCGAATTGCACGGCCACCATCTCGCCTGTGACGCACACCTCGCCGCCGGCGCTGAGTGTCAAATCGATGATGGCCTTGCGCCCCTCCAGCGAACGTAGCGTGCCCTCGATGAGCAATTCGACGCCCAGCGGCGTGGGCCGCCGGTAGTCCACTTTCAGCGAGCCGGTGACAAAGCGGATCGGCGGGCCACCATCCCCCATGACGCGACCTTGCACCCGGTATGCGAAGGCCGCCGCGCTGGCGGTGCCGTGGCAGTCCAGCAGCGAGGCCAGCATGCCGCCATAGACGTTGCCCGGATAGCCGCCGCTGTACATCGTCGCCGGCGAGAAGCGCGCATGGGTGCGCTCGCCCTCGATGAAGCTCTTGAGATGGAGCCCCTGGGGGTTGGCTGGCCCGCAGCCGTAGCAGTGCGCGAATTCGGCCGGGTAATGATCTTGGATGGCTTGCATGTCGATCCTTGATTGCACAACGGCGAGGCTCAAGCCTCCACGGCCAGCCCGGCCGCCTTCCACTCCGGGAAGCCGTCTTCGAGCCGTCGCACCTTGAAGCCCTTGGCGCGCAGCGCCGCCACGGCCTCGAAGGACATCACGCAGTACGGCCCACGGCAGTAGGCAATGATTTCGTGGCCCTTGGGCAAGTCCGCCAGGCGACGCTCCAGCTCGTCGGCCGGGATGTTGATGGCACCCGCCACGTGGCCCAGCGCGTATTCCGCTTCCGGGCGCACGTCCAGCACCGTCACCTGGCCGGCATTCAGGCGCTCGGCCAGTTCTTCGCGCGAAACGGCTTCCAGCGCGTCACGGTCATGGAAGAAGTCGCGCATCACGCCGCGTACCTCTGCGATGTTGCGCTCGCCCACGCGGCCCAGCGCCTTGAGCAGCGCCACCACCTCCACATCGCCCGCCAGGCGATAGAAGACCCGCTTGCCCTGGCGTTCGGCCTCCACCAGCCGCGCGCGCCGCAGCAGTTGCAGGTGGCGTGAGGCGTTGGCCATCGACAGGCCGACCAGTCCGGCCAGGTCTTCGACGCTGCGCGGCCCCTGCGCCATGCCTTCGAGCAGTTCGAGCCGATGCGCATGGCCCAGCGCTTGCGCCACGGCGGCCAGGTTCTCGAACACCACGTGCTTGGGGCTTTCGGATGAGGTTGACAACATGGATTTCACAATTACACAATCAACACATTGATTGAATGATGGCATGATTGCTGCCCAGCATCAAGCCATCCCGGACAAAAGCCATTTTCTCCGCTGGGGCCTCCATGAAAACCCTCCTCATCATCAACGACCCGCCCTACGGCACCGAGCGCATGTACAACGCCTTGCGCTTGGCTTCCACGCTGCTCAAGGACGCGGCCAACCACGTCAGCGTGTTCCTGATGGCCGATGCCGTCTCCGGCTGCAAGGCCGGTCAGAAGACCCCCGACGGCTACTACAACGTTGAACGCATGCTGCGCCGCGTGACGAACAATGCCCAGGGCGAGGTGCTCCTGTGCGGCACCTGCCTGGATGCGCGCGGCATCAAGGACGAGGAAGTGATGCCCGGCGCACGCCGCAGCACGATGGATGAACTGGCCGCCGCCACCGTGGCCGCCGACAAGGTGCTGGTGTTCTGATGGCCGGCATCTACCTCGACTACAACGCCAGCACGCCCATCGCGCCGGAAGTGCAGGCGGCCATGCTGCCGCTGCTGGAGACGGCCTACGGGAACCCATCCAGCGGCCATTGGGCCAGCACCCCAGCCAAGGCGGCCCTGGAACATGCTCGCGCCCAGGTGGCGGGGCTGCTGGGCGCGTCGCCGGATGAGATCGTCTTCACCAGCGGCGGCAGCGAGGCCAACAACCTCGCGCTCAAGGGCAGCTTCTTCGCGCTGCGCGAGCGCGGCGAGCACATCATCACCGAGGCCACGGAGCATCCGGCGGTGTTGCAGCCACTGGCCTTTCTGGAGCGACTGGGGGCGAGCGTCACGCGGCTGCCGGTGGATGGCACGGGCCGGGTCGATCCCGAGGCGGTGCGCCGCGCCATCACACCGCGCACTGTGCTCGTCAGCGTCATGCACGCGAACAACGAGACGGGCACGCTGCAACCCATCAAGGTCATCGGCACCATCGCTCGCGAACACGGCATCCGCTTCCACACCGATGCGGCGCAGTCCGTCGGCAAGCTGCCGACGAAGGTGGACGACCTCGGCGTGGACCTGCTGAGCATCGCCGGGCACAAGCTCTACGCGCCTAAGGGTATAGGCGCGCTGTACGTGCGGCGCGGCACGGCGCTGGAGCCGCTGATCCACGGCGCCGGCCACGAGGCGGGCCGCCGCGCCGGCACCGAGAGCGTGCTGATGGCTGCGGCGCTGGGCGCGGCCTGCGAACTGGCGAGAACGAATCTCGATGTTGGTGAGCCGGAGCGCTTGCGCGCCTTGCGCGATCACTTCTGGCAAGCGCTGCAAGCGATCTTCGGTGAGCGCGTGGTGCTCAACGGCCACGCCGAGCACCGGCTGCCCAACACGCTGAACGTGAACTTCGCCGGCCGCATCGGCGCCGAGGTACTGGCTCATCTGGACGGCGTGGCCGCATCCACCGGCTCGGCCTGCCATGCGGGCCGTGTGGAACTCTCGCCCGTGCTGGCCGCCATGGGCGTGCCCGAGCCGGTCGGCATGGGCGCAGTGCGCTTCAGCCTGGGACGCGGCACCACGCAAGCCGAGATCGACGCCGTGGCCGAGCGCCTGCGCGCCATCGCGAGTCGATGAATCGAACAACAACGCGAAGAAACTCATGCTCAAGAACCCCATGCACCGCCAGGTGCTGATCCTGGCCTGCGCGCAGGCCCTGTTCCAGATCGTGTCGGTGATGGTGATGACCGTCGGCGGCCTGGCCGGCGGGCAGATCGCCGCATCGCCGCGCTGGGCCACGCTGCCCATCGCCACCATGTTCCTCGGCACGGCCACGATGATGTTTCCGGCCTCGATGTGGATGGCCCGCGCCGGCCGCCGGGCCGGGTTCCTGATCGGCACGACGCTGGGCGTGGCGGGGGGCCTGGTGGGTGCCTGGGGCATCCATCAGGCTTCGCTGCCGCTGCTGTCCTTCGGCACCTTCCTGGTGGGCTGCTACCAGGCGTTCGCGCAGTTCTACCGTTTCGCGGCCAGCGAAGTGGCGGACGCGGCTTTCCGCCCACGCGCGATCTCGCTGGTGATGGCCGGCGGCGTGGTCGCAGCGCTGGCCGGGCCGTTGCTGGCAAGGCTGGGCGGGCCGCTGCTCTCGCCCGAGTACCTGGGTTCCTTCCTGATCCTGGCCGTGGTGTCGATGGTGGCGGCGGGCGTGCTGCTGAACCTGCACATCCCTGCGCCTGCCGCGTCTACCGGCCCGGTGGACAAGGGCCGACCCTGGCAGCAGATCGTCGCGCAGCCCGCCTATCTCGTGGCGCTGTTCGGCGCCGCCACGGGCTACGGCATCATGATCCTGGCGATGACGGCGACGCCCATCGCCATGCGGCTACATCACCACGAACTGGGTGCGGCGGCCACGGTGATCCAGTTGCACGTGCTGGGCATGTTCCTGCCGTCGTTCTTCACCGGCTCGCTGATCGCGCGCTTCGGCGTGCTGCGCATCATGCTCACGGGCGTGGTGCTGTTCATCGCGCACATCCTGACGACGCTCACCGGCACGGGCTTTGGCTCCTTCGCCAGCGCGCTCGTGCTGCTGGGTGTGGGCTGGAACTTCATGTACATCGGCGGCACGACGCTGTTGACCGACACCTACAACGCTGCCGAGAAGGGGCGTGCGCAGGCCATCAATGACATGACGATCTTCGTTGTCGGCCTGACCTGCTCTTTCAGCGCGGGCGGGCTGCTGCAAGCCCTGGGCTGGCAGACCATGAACCTGGCACTGATCCCGTGGCTGGCGCTGGCGGCGCTGTCGCTGCTGTGGCTGGGGATGCGTCAGCGGTCGAAAGCCGCGAAGGTGGGCGCATGAACCGGGAAACGACCGATGAAACCGCCTACCGCTGCCTGTTCGAGCGCTTCGCATCTTTGGGCATCGACGCGAAGGTGGTGCCTTATCCCGAGCACGCGACCGTCGAGGAAGGCAAGGCGCTGCGCGGCGCCATGGCCGGGACATTCACCAAGAACCTGCTGCTCAAGGACAAGAAGGGCCGGCACTTCCTGCTGGCGATCCATGAGGACCGGACGCTGGATCTGAAGGCGGTTTCCGCGCTGGTGGGCGGCAAGGGGCACCTGAGTTTCGTGGCCGGCGAGCGCATGCAGGCGCTGCTGGGCGTGCAGCCGGGCGCGCTGACGCCACTGGGCCTGATGCAGGACGAGGAAGGCTTGGTGACGGTGGTGATCGATGCCTCGCTGATGGGCGATGCGCAATTGAACTTCCATCCGCTGCGGCAGACCGAGAGCGTCGGGCTGGCGCCGCAGGAACTGGTGGCCTTCGTGCGCTCGTGCGGGCGCGAGCCGCTGGTGGTGGACTTCGACACTTCGCCACCGGCCGCGTAGCGCCTGCGGCGCGGGAGAACAGGAAATGCCATCCAGAGAGCATTGGGATCACGTCTATCGGACCAAGGAGCCGACCGGCGTGAGCTGGTTCCAGCCGCACGCCAGCCACTCACTGGTGCTGATCCGGGAAACCGGCGTGCCGCTCGATGTGCCGATCATCGACGTGGGCGGCGGTGCCTCGACGCTGGTGGACGACCTGCTGGACAAGGGCCATACCAGCCTCACCGTGCTGGATCTGTCGGGTGCCGCGCTGGCGGCATCCCAGGCGCGGTTGGGCGAGCGCGCCCAGGCGGTGGCCTGGATGGTCGGGGACATTACAAAGGTCGAGTTGCCCGCGCTGGCCTACGACCTGTGGCACGACCGGGCGGTATTCCACTTCCTGACGGCGCCGCAGGAGCGCCAAGCCTATGTGCGGACGATGCTGCATGCCCTGCGGCCGGGCGGCTTCGCCATCATCGCCACCTTCGCGGACGACGGGCCGCAGCAGTGCAGCGGCTTGCCGGTGACGCGCTACAGCCCGGACGAGCTGCATGCGCAGTTCGGCGATGCCTTCACGATGCTGCGGCAGGAGCGCCAGGCGCATCACACGCCCTTCGGGACAGTGCAGCAGTTCGTTTTCTGCCTGTTCCAGAAGACAGCATCATGAAATCCTGAGGAAGCAAATGGCATAGACCATAGGAAGAAACCGGGTGCGGTGTGGTGCCGTTTCATGCAGGCCGGCCGAGCACTCTAGGGCCATCCTTACCCCATGTTCGTCGGTGTTGCCGACACATGCCCAGGCAGCCGAGACCTTCGAGGCTGCAAGCACGGGAAGCCGTGCTGGTCGTTTCTTCCTACGGACGCACCGCGTCCATCTACCCACAAGGGACCTCTCCCTTGCGGGCGGGGAATCCCTTGTTCTTCCTCAAGGAGATTCCCATGGACCGTTCCCTCATCAAAACCATGATGCCTTCGCTTGTCGCAGGCCATGTGCCCCGCAACGTGCGGTCGATCAAGTACCGCTTTTTCGATGATCAGCCGCAATCCTCGACGCTGGGCTTTGCCATCGATCCCAAGCCCTTCGACGGCAAGGTGGTCGCGGCCAACGACGACGCCATCGTCGTCAAGCTCAAGCCCAGCGAGTTCGCGGTGCTCGATCCCAACCTGGTGACTACCGTTCCCAGCGAAGGCGCCAAGGTGCATGTCCAACCGTATGCCCGCCGCCGCTTCGACGGCCTGCGCGCGGACACCCCGGAAGTGATCACCGAGAAGACCGCGGACGGTGTTCCCTACACCATCACCAGGCACATCCTCGGCTCCGCGCCTGCCAAGCTGCCCATCCCCGAGCCGCAGTGCATGGAACTGGGGCAGCTCATCCAGCAGTTGGAGGAAATGCCGGCTCCCGACGGGTTCCGGCGCATCACCCACATGCTGGTCGATGCGGGCGCCCGCGACTTCACCTGGGTCGATCCGAAGCCGTCCAAGATCATCGAGACGCCCCCGGCAATCAGCTTCACGGTTTCGACCGCGAAGTTCGAGGGCCAGGTGACGATCCTCTACGACCGCGGCGGCGACACCTACGTGGTGGAGATGCGCCGCGACGGTGAACTGGTCGATCGGCACGACGAGGTGTATTTCGACATGCTCGGTGAAGTGTTGGAGCGGCTTATCGACGACGGACGCTGGCGTCTGATCGACGTGAGCGTCATCGACGCCAAGGCAACCAAGCGGCGCTACGGCTGATCGCAGCCTACCGGCGACTTGCCGCCATGGGCCTTCCATCTATTCGGGTGGAGGGCCTTTTTCTTCAGGAGATCAACCATGTCACTGCGATTCAAAGGCTCCGACCTGCGCCCCGTGCTGGCCGAGGCCGTTGCCAACCAATGCCGCGTCGTCCTCGCCAAGGACCAGGGCGTGTACTTCCTCGCCGAGCAGGGAGAGCGCCGTCCCGATGGCCGCGTGAAGCTGCTGGCCTATGCCGTCGGCTGCAACCCGGATACCGACCCGTTTGACGACTGGTGGGAACTGGCGCGCGCCGAGCTGGGTGGCGACGACTTCGGCGAGTTCTTCGACCCGAAGGAAGACGTCTTCGCACGCATCCTGCACGGCACGGACGATCTGATGCTGTCTGCCACCACGACGCACCTGTCGCTGGAGGTGGTGCCATCGGTGTAGCGCAACGACTACCACCATCCCCTCACGGCCCCCTTCTTGGGGGCTTCCTTTTTTCCGCACTGCGGCCTTCGCCGCGTGCGTGCTCGTCTCCGGCCGCCATGGCCCGCCGCGTCGGCTCGCCCGCCGACCTACCCACGGAGACGACCGCATGCACGACCCGTTCAAGATCACCCAACCGACCTGCATCAGCTTCTCGGGCGGGCGCACCAGCGCCTACATGCTCTGGCGCGTATTGCAGGCCAATGGCGGCCTGCCTGCCGACACCGTGGTCTGCTTCGCCAACACCGGCAAGGAGGTGGAAGCGACCCTGCGCTTTGTGCGCGACTGCGCCGGGCACTGGCAGGTGCCGATACGCTGGCTGGAATATCTGCCCACGGAGCCAGGCTTCACGCTGGTGGACTTCGATCGGGCCAGCCGTCAGGGCGAGCCGTTCGAGGCGCTGATCCGCAAGCGTCAGTACCTGCCCAATCCCGTCGCGCGCGGCTGCACGACCAGCCTGAAGATTCGACCGATGCACCGCTACCTGCGGCATCTGGGCTGGACGGACTGGGACCAGATGATCGGCATCCGCGCCGACGAGCAGCGTCGCGTCGCCAAGATTCGCGCGCGCGGCCATTCCACCGAATCGATCCACGAGACCATGTGCATGCCCCTGGCGGACGCAGGCGTCACCGTGCGCGACGTGGGCGCGTTCTGGCAGGCGCAAGCGTTCGACCTCGACCTGCTGACGGTGAACGGGCGCACGCTCGAAGGCAACTGCGACCTGTGTTTCCTGAAGCCGCGCGGGCAGCGCCTGGCCCTCATCAAGGCTCGACCCGAGGCCGCGGTGTGGTGGATTCGCATGGAATCGCTGAACCTGGCGAGCAAGCCCAGCGGCGCCCGGTTTCGCGCCGATGGCCCGAGCTACGCCGACCTGGCACGCTTCGCCGCCGACCAGGGCGACCTGTTCGACGACGCCGAGGAACCGATCGCCTGCTTCTGCGGTGATTGACGGCCATGGCCGGGCCATCGACCTCGCCATCGCTGCGACTGCTGCCGGTATCCCTGCGCTGTGCCAATGCCTTCGTGCAGAAGCACCACCGCCACCACCGTCCGGTTCAGGGAGCGAAGTTCGCCCTGGCGGTCACGCTGTCCGCCACCGATGGCATCTGCGGCGTGGCCATCGTCGGCCGCCCGGTCGCCCGCCACCTGGATGACGGCTGGACGCTCGAAGTCACCCGGCTCTGCACCGATGGCGCACCGAACGCCTGCAGCAAGCTCTACGGCGCGGCCTGGAAGGCGGCCAAGGCCTTGGGCTACACGCGGCTGATCACCTACACCTTGCTCGATGAAGGTGGTGCCAGCCTGCGCGCCGCCGGCTGGCATTTGCTCGGAACGCGCGGCGGCGGTGCCTGGAGTCGCCCCAGCCGTCCTCGCGCTGACACCCCCGACCACCTGCGCGGCCCTAAGTGCTTGTGGCAAGCACCGGGCGGTGCGGACAAAGGGAAACGCCCGGATGCCGATTGATTGCTGCCGCGCGCGCGAGGCCCGGACATGCTGCCCCCATGCCTGCTGACGTTGTCAGCGACATGCCAGGCAACCATCGGTCTTCGAGGTTGCGACGCAGTTCCCACTGCGTGACCGAGCCAGCTCGCACCGCATCCGTCCGCGAGCGGCCACCAGTCTCTGGTGGCGGATGCTTTCGCCTTATCAACCCACCGCGGGGTTACGCACCTTTCCCCGCATGCGTGGGGCCGGTGTGTCTCCGCTTCATCCCAATGGAGATTCACCATGAGCACCACGTCCAACGAGAAATCGTATTTCGACCTCCACACCTCGGGCATCGGCTACATCCAGCGAGCCCGCGAGGTTCCCGTCCGGGGCGGCCGCCGCGCGCAGCCCTTTCTGGCATGCACCATCGCCGCACTGGTCGGTTCCGCCAAGGACCCCAGCTACCGCTACTTCGACGTCAAGGTCTCGGGTGCCGAGGCCAAGAAACTGGTCGAGCGCTACATCGGCGTTGACGATCCCAAGCAGCGGCCGCTGGTGCGCTTCCGCCTCGGCGACCTCTGGGGCGATGCGTACATCCGCGACAAGGGTGAGCACAAGGGCCAGGCCGCCGCGTCTCTGAAGGCGCGACTGCTGAAGGCCGAGCCGCTTGACCGGGCCGAACTGGCTTCGATCAAGCAGCACGAGCTGATCACCCGCGGCATCGGCTACCTCAGCCGTCCGAAGGACGTCTCCCCCAAGGATGGCGATCCGTTCCTGTCGTGCTGCGTCGCGGCACTGGCCGGGCCTGTCGGTGAACCGGAATATCGGTACTTCGACACCATCGTCGCCACCCCTGAAGCCGAGCACCTGGTTCGCCGGTGCGTGCAGGCCATCGAAGGGGACCGCAAGGTGCTGATCGCCTTCCGTCTGAACGACATGAAGATCGATCCGTACATCCGCACCAAGGGCGAGCGCGCCGGGGAACCGGGAGCGAGCCTGGAATCGACGCTGGTCCACATCGGTCTCATCAAGATCGACGGCACCCAGGTCTATCCGACGAGCCAGGCGCAAGCCGAGGCGCCGCAAGCCGAGGACGCACCCGCGCCCGAAGCCGAGGTTGCCGCCGACACCGCTGCCGACCAGCCTGTCGAGCCCGCCGAGCGCGAGCCCGCAGGTGAAGTCGAGGAGCAGGAGCCGGCATTGGCTGCTTCGTTCTGATCCGGCATGGCCCCTCACGGGGCCTTGCCTTTTTCCTATTCCCCAAGGAGAACCATCATGGCAGTCACATCGGCATCCGCAAGGTCAGTCCCGCCCATCGTCGTATCGGGTCAGCTTTCGATTCGCACAATCCACGGCCGCAATGGTCCGTTCTGCGTCGGCTACCTCGTCACTCCTATCGGAAACTTCGCGGTGAAGGACGCGGAGCTGGAGCAATACCCCGAAGGCAAGTACGACGGGGAGTTCGTGATCCGCTACATCTTTCCGAATCCGATCCCCATGCGGGGCGGTATCAAGTTCGAGATTCGTTGCAACTTGGATGGAATGACGCTCTTCGGCGTTGACAAACTGAGCCGCGACGATATTCGCAGCTTTTCCACCCAGGACATCGATCCGCTCGATGAAGAACTGGGGGCGCAGCCTGCGGCAACGCCGGCCAAGCCCGCCAAGGCATCCAGACCCGCCAAGCCCGCATCCGTGCAGGCGTCCGCGGACCCGATGGTCGATACCACGCCTTTCGGCGTGGATGCGCCGACGCCCGCTGCGGCTGCTGCCCCCGGCAGCACCGAAGATGGCGACGCCGCACTGTTCGGGCTGCTCTGGCCGCTGGGTGAGTCCGTGAAACTGGATTCGACCATCGACCGCCGCACCTTGCGCGCGCAGATCGCCCGCCTGGGCAAACTGGGCTACACGCTGGACTTCAAGACGCAGGAGTGGAGCCGCCAGGCCGAACTGCAACCTGCGTGATCGCAGACGCCGCACCTGCGGTGTTCTTCATCCACCCGCCGGGGTTCCTTCCCCATGCGGGGGAGGCTCCGGCTTTCTTCTGGAGGTCTCCATCATGTCCACCATCGCTTGCGATGCACCTCATTCCACGCTGGACGAAACCGCCTGGCGCGCTGTCTGCAAGACGGCCGCCGAGCACGCCCAGCGTGGTTGCGGCCTGTCCTGGGATCATTGGGTCACGCTTTTCAGTTCGGAAATCGACGCGCAAGCCAGTCGATTGCCGCAGGACCAGCGCACTCAAGCGCTGGAAATCGCAGCCCGGGAATGGGACTACGCAACGCCTGCCGAAAGGCAGGAAACCCAGGACTGGAATGCGGAGCATGGCTATTGCTCTCACGGGATCGAGTTCGGCTACTGCCCGGCCGGTTGTGATCGCGACGATGACGACTGGGACTAAGGGCAAAGCATAGGTTCCTTCGCCGCACGCGCGGCATTCCATCACCCGCTGGGGGTTCTCCCCCACGGGGAGGCCTCCGGCTCCATTCTTCAGGAGGCCTCTCATGGGCTGGTATTTTTCCCCCCAATCGCGATCTGAACTGATCGCGGAACTGATCGCACCGCAAGAGACCGAGCGCGCCAGCGTCAAGGTCATTGCCCACGCGCTGCGCGGCAACGTCCTCTGGTCCGTCACGGAAGTGACGGCCAAGGTCGAAGGCGTGCATCGTCATCTGGCGCCGGGCCAATCCCTGCGCTACATCCGCTGCGATCTTCTCGAACGCAGCGGCGGTCAGTGGGGCTACAAGCCGCTGGACGAGTCCATGCACCCGTACTACTACTCGTGCCCGCTGTCCTATCTGGACCTCGCACCAGAACAGTCCGCCGACTGGCGTGCAGGCGTTCGCGCCTACCACGCGCGGCGGCGCACACCCATGGCACCTGCGGCACCCACCGCAGCGCTGATGGCCTGAGCCAGGAGGAACCGACATGGACCCGATCCTGGCTGCGCTCCCGCCCTTGCTGCTGAAGCTCGTTGAAGGGAGTTTGTCCAACGACGAAGTTTCTTCCGACGAGGAAATGCTGGAGTACTTCATCAGCAACGGCCTCACCGACGAACAGGGGCGGCAGGCACTGGCCTACCGCGACCAGTACCTCAACAACATCTACCTGGAGGGCTTCACGCCAATCACTTCGGTAGATGAGGCGCTTCACTTCAACCCGCACACCCGGCAGTTCGAGCCGGACTGAGCGGTTTTCTTCCACCCCCTGGGGCAGTACTTGCCCCAGCGGGCGGTGCTGTTCCCGTTCATCCGAGGACACCACCATGCCCGCAAACACTTCTTCCACCACGCTGTATCGGATCGACGAATGCTCCGACGTGATGGCCGACGCTTGCGTCGGCGATGACCAGGGCAATCTGATCTTCCTGTCGATCTGGGCGCGCGACACCGCCATCCAGCAGTTCCTCGCTCGTCTGACCCTCGGGCGCGACGAGCAGGGCCTGGACCAGTTCCACGTCATCACCGACCAGGGCGGCAGCGTCCCGGTATTCGTCGGCAACGTCGATCGCCTGGAAAAGCGCATGACCCGCGCCTACCGGCGAACGCTGTTCGGTTCGCTGTCCAACGTGTGGCTGTTCGACCGCCGCTGCGTCAAACCCGACAAGGCCAACGCCAGCGCACTGGCATTGCTGCCCAAGGGCAGCGCCCACCGGCTTGACCGCCTGTGGATACTGGTACGGGACACCTGCCCACTGCCGCTGCTCGACCACTGGCGCGAAACCGTGCTGGAGCTGTTACAGACCCGCGAGATGCTGGCCCGCCTTCCGTTCGCCCTCGGGCCGCTGGAAGGCCATCGGCTCGCCATCGACGTGCCGGCGCTGACCCTGGCGCTGGGCTCCCTGATCCGCAGTGACGTGCTCACCGCCTATCCGTATCCGGCCAAGATTTGGACGCCGGAAGCGGTAGCGGCTTGACCCACCCGCGAGAGCACGCCAAGGCGTGCTTTCGCACTTCATCCCCGCCAACCAGGAGACTTCCATGGCCCTCATGTTCCCGCGGCTCGCCCGCAATTTCGTGAAGAACGGGTACTTCCCCACGGATGAACCCACCCTCGAAAGAGCCCTCACCGCACTGATGCCCAGCGATGGCCCGATGTGCGTCCTCGATCCCTGCGCCGGCGAAGGCGTGGCGATCGCCGAAGCCGCTCATGCCCTTGGGCGCGAGCAGGCCAAGGCGTTCGCCGTCGAGTTCGACGCGGAGCGGGCACGCCATGCCCGCGGCCTGATCGATCACTGCCTGCACGCGGACCTGATGGACACGATGATCTCCAAGCAGTCGTTCGGGCTGCTCTGGCTCAACCCGCCGTATGGCGACTTGTCCAAGGACGTCAACGGCAACATCGGCTATCAGGGCCAGGGCCGTGCCCGCCTCGAAAAGCTGTTCTACCAGCGCAGCCTGTCGCTGTTGCAGTACGGCGGCGTGCTGGTCTTCATCGTCCCCGGCTACGTGCTCGACGCGGAGCTGGTCGGCTGGCTGACGCGCCACTACACGGACCTGCGGATCTACCGAGCGGTGGAGACGCAGTTCAAGCAGGTGGTGATCTTCGGCCGCAGGGTGCGTCAGCGTGAACTGGCACCCGATGGTCTCAAGGCCGTGCGCAATCTGCTGCTGCAGGTTGGGCTTGGCGAAGTCGAAGCCGAGGAGCTGCCGATCGAATGGCCGTTCCTGCCGTACATCGTCCCCGCCAGTCCGGCCGAGCCGGAGCATTTCTTCCGCGTGACGATGGAGCCGGAGCAGTTCGCCGATGAAGTCGGCCGGCTGCAAGGCCTCTGGCCGTCGTTGGACACGCACCTGGGGGCCGCGCAGCAGTCGCTGCGTCCGCCGGCGCGTGCCTTGTCCCACTGGCATCTCGCCCTGGCTCTGGCCGCGGGCGCGATCTCGGGGGTTGTGCGCTCCAAGACCGGCCGCGTGCTCGTCGTCAAAGGTGACACCCACAAGGACAAGACGCTCCAGCGGGAATTCACCGAACGCGAAGACGGCTCGATCGCCGAGACCCGCATCCTCACCGACAAGTTCGTACCCGTCATCCGCGCGTGGGACATGACGCCTGGCTCCGCGACACGGGGCGAGGTCCTGACCATCCGTTAGTCCACCGGACGCGCTGCCGTCCTGCTGTACCACCTCGAAGGAGAAACACCCATGTTCTCAAGCCTGTTCAAGCGGCCCGCGCCGCAGAAGCAACCGTTGTTCGCACCAGGTACGTTGCAGTTGAGCGAAAAGGTGCATTGGCTGGCCCGCAAAGGCCTGATCGACCCCTTGGCTCTTGTCCAGCGCCATGTGCGCGGTGACTGGGGCGAGACCGATGAGGCCACCCGTCAAGCCAACGATGTCGCAATCCGTGGGGACGATCCGATGATCTCCCACTTCAGGATCACGCCCGAACTGGTGTTGATCGTCAAAACCAGCGAGGACCACCAGACCACGGTGATCCAGCTTCCCGAAGAACGGGACATGATCTGACAGCACCATTGTCGTCTTCATCCACCTGCCGGAGCCACTTCACTCCGCCAGGGGTGTCGTGGCTCAATGACTCATCAAGGAGGAGCCCATGGCATCACATCGCATTGAAACCTACTGCCACAGGCTGGCGTTTCCAATCGGTGCGCTCATCTTCAGCAGGGGCATCGATCGCCTGGTCCGAACGGGTCGCCTCGACCCGATCCCGTACTTCAGGCGCCACACCCGTGGCGACTGGGGCGACGTCAACATCCAGCAATGGCAGGCCAACAGCACTGCACTGCAATCCGGTGCATCGCTGGAATCCCGCTACGTGATCCATCCGGGGCTGGCCATCCGCATCGTCACCGATGCGCAGCGCAGCGCCACCGTCATCGTGCTGCCGTCCGAAGACTGAGCACGATTCACCAGCAGGCCGCCACGGCCGGCAACTTCGACCACCTCGGCCAAGCGCCGATTTCCTTCCCACTGCGGGGCATGCCATTGCCCCGCTGGGGGTGGTGCATGCCCCATTTTTCATTGGAGCATCACCATGTCCCTCGATCTCGAAACCACTGCCGTTGAAGCCGCGCCCGTACAGGGCGAACTGCTCGATGCGGAATCTTCCCCTCTGACCCTGAGCCTTCAGGATTTCGTCGGCGAGTTCGGCGACGAACTGCTCGACGCCCTCAATAGCGCCAACCCGCCGGTCTATAACGGCCAGCCGCAGGCGCACCGGCAACTCGTCGTCGCCAGCCTCAAGCGCAAGCTGTTCCCGGCCCAGGCCGAAGTCGTCCACGCCGCCGCCGAGCTGCTGATCGACCGTGGCGAACGCGCCGCGATCGTCAATGGCGAAATGGGCTGCGGCAAGACGACCGTCGGCATCGCCACGGCCGCTGTGCTCAACGCCGAAGGCTACCGCCGCACCCTGGTTCTTTCGCCGCCGCACCTTGTTTACAAGTGGCGGCGCGAGATCCAGGAGACGGTGGCAGGCGCCAAGGTGTGGGTGCTCAACGGGCCGGACACGCTCGTCAAGCTCATCAAGCTGCGCGAGCAGTTGAATGTCCAGCCCACGGGCCAGGAGTTCTTTGTCTTGGGCCGGGTCAGGATGCGGATGGGGTTCCACTGGAAGCCCGTCTTCACCCAGCGGCGTACCCGTCACGGCAACGTGGCGGCGTGCCCGGACTGCGGCACGGTCATCACCGACCTCGACGGCGAGCCGGTCAACCCGGTCGCGCTCCAAGCCGAGGAATACCGCAGGAAGTGCAGCCATTGCGCCGCCCCCCTGTGGACACTGATCCGCCCGCGCAGCCTGTCCGGCAGCGACCAGTCCTCGGCCGTGCTGAAAGCCTTGAAGCGCATCCCGACGATCGGGGAAGTCACTGCGCAGAAGCTGATGCAGAAGTTCGGCGACGGGTTCTTGGCGTCGATGCTGGGCGACAACATCCACGAGTTCATCAACTTGATGGATGGCAACGGCGAACTGGTCTTCTCTGACCGCCAGGCGCATCGCATGGAAAGAGCGATGGCGAACATGGAGTTCGGCTTTGGCGAAGGCGGCTACCAGCCGTCCGAGTTCATCAAGCGCTATCTGCCGCAAGGCACGTTCGACTTGTGCATCGCGGACGAGGCGCACGAGTACAAGAACGGTGGCAGTGCCCAGGGTCAGGCTATGGGCGTGCTGGCGGCGAAGGCTCGCAAGACCTTGCTGCTGACAGGCACGCTGATGGGCGGCTACGGGGACGACCTGTTCTACCTGCTGTTCCGAGCCCTGCCTGGGCGGATGATCGAAGACGGCTACCGCCCGACCACGAGCGGCAGCATGACCTCGGCGGCCATGGCGTTCATGAGGGACCACGGGGTCCTCAAGGACATCTACTCCGAAAGCACCGGCACGGCGCACAAGACGGCCAGGGGCACCAAGGTATCGGTGCGCACGGTCAAGGCTCCCGGCTTCGGGCCAAAGGGGGTCTTGCGGTGCATCCTGCCGTTCACGATCTTCCTCAAGCTCAAGGACATCGGCGGCAACGTCCTGCCGCCGTATGACGAGGAGTTCCGCGAAGTCGCAATGGACACGGCGCAAGCCGCGGCCTACCGCGACCTGGCGGGTCGGCTGACCGCAGAGCTGAAACAGGCTCTGGCGCGACGCGATACGACGCTGCTGGGTGTGGTGCTCAACGTGCTGCTGGCCTGGCCGGACTGCTGCTTCCGGTCGGAAACCGTAGTGCATCCGCGCACGCGCAACACCTTGGCGTTCGTCCCGGCTCAGTTCAACGAGTTCGAGGTGACGCCGAAAGAGCGCGAGCTGATCGACATCTGCAAGGAAGAGAAGGCGCAGGGCCGCAAGGTTCTGGCCTACACGGTCTATACCGGCACGCGCGACACCACGTCGCGCTTGAAGGTATTGCTGGAGCAAGAAGGCTTTCGGGTGGCGGTGCTGCGCGCAAGCGTGGACGCCAGCCGCCGCGAGGACTGGATCGCCGAGCAACTGGACCGTGGCATCGACGTGCTCATCACCAACCCCGAGCTGGTCAAGACGGGCTTGGACCTGTTGGACTTCCCGACGATCGTTTTCATGCAGTCGGGCTACAACGTGTACTCGCTCCAGCAGGCGGCACGCCGCTCCTGGCGCATCGGACAGAAACAGCCGGTGCGCGTGATCTACCTGGGCTACGCCGGTTCCTCGCAGATGACCTGCCTGGAGCTGATGGCCAAGAAGATCATGGTCTCGCAGTCCACCTCGGGCGACGTGCCCGAATCGGGCCTCGATGTGCTCAACCAAGACGGTGATTCCGTCGAGGTCGCACTGGCCCGGCAACTTGTCGCCGCCTGATCCCCACGCCAACGCCGGCCTCGCGCCGCCGGCTTTCCATTGTTCCCACCTTGCAGCCACGCCCACGGTCTCCGTGGACGTGGCTGCATCTTCACTGGCCCCTTCGGGGGCCTTTTTCTTTGGAGGGAGGCTGCCGGGAAATCGGGCGCTGCCTGGTTCGCATTGTTTGCTGCCGCTCGTGGCCCGAGCGGCGATGGTGAGGGCTCGATGTTTCAGGACGACGCGCCATGTGCCCCTCTCCACCTTGGTTTCACCATCCCGAACGCCGCCTGCTGGCGGGTTTTCTCGGCCTGCTTTGGTCGGTGCTGGCTGGCGGCTGCGCCACGACGAGCGCGCCGGTCGCGCCCGACACCATCGAGGAAATCTCGGCCGCGCCCGTACCCGAGGCGCCCGATTACATCCCCGTCGTGCGCTACGGCCGCTACACCCTCGTGGAATTGGCACCGACAGCAGCGCAGCGGGACCTGCTGTTGCAGACCATCGATGTCGCCATGCCCGAGGATGCACGCGCCACGGTCGGCGACGGGCTACGGCATGTGCTCAAGCGCAGCGGTTACGGCTTATGCCAGACGGCGCACGCGGTGATCGAGCTGTACGCACTGCCGCTGCCGGCGGCGCACCTGCACCTCGGCCCCATGGCCCTGCGCGATGCGCTGCTCACGCTGGCTGGTCCGGCCTGGGAACTGCACGCGGATGACCGCGCGCGGCAAATCTGCTTCGAGCGGCCCGGCGACAGCATGACCGCCGACAACGCACCCGCGCCGCCCGCCACCGAGGCGGTGCAGACGTTCCCGCTGGCACCCGCGGCATCGGGAGGCCAGCCATGAACAGCCCGCAGCCCACCCATCGTTCAACGGCCACCGTGGTGGTGCAGAGCCTGATGTGGCTCTGGCTGATCGGCCTCAGTGTTCTGATGGCCCTGGGCTACCAGGCCATGAACGACCAGGCCGACCAGGATCGCCTCGATTCCCGCCTGCAACGCCTCGAAGCGCAGGCAACGGGCCTGGCCGAGATCGTCGAGGCCATCCAGCAGCGTCCGGCCGTCGCCACGGCGGCAGACCTCAAAGACACCCGCCAAATCCTGGAAGCACGCGCGGCCCAGGTCGAGAAATCGCTGAGCGCCTATGCCGCTGCCGACGACCTTCAGGTACTGCGCGCCGAAGTCGAGCAGGTCAAGGCGCGCCAGACCGCCGCACGCGCCGCAGTACCCGCCCAGCCGCGCGCACCGAGCAAGTCAGCCGCCAAGCCTGAACCCCCGCCGCTCCCGTTCCGCATCGTCGGTGCCGAACTGCGCGCCGGCGAGCGCAGCGTGTCCGTCGCGCCGAGCAGTGGCGACTTCACGCCCGACCAGCTTCAGGTGCTGCTACCCGGCGATGCCGTCGGCCCGTGGCGCTTGCAGGTCGTCGAGGGCAACACCGCGGTGTTCCAGGCCGGCGACCAGACCCGCCGCGTGGCGATTCCCTGACCGGAGCAGATCGCATGAAGCCGTCGATCTTCCTTTCCGCGCTCCTGCTGGCGTCCGCCCAGTGGCCCGTCTGGGCGCAGCAGCCGCCTGCGGCACCCGCCCGCAATGCACAGAGCCAGGAGCGCCCGCTGGTCGCTCGCGTTCTGGATGACCGGGTGGCGAGCGACTGGGGCCTGCAACCGCAGGAGTGGGCGCGCTACCGCGAACTGATGGACGGGCCACTGGGCATCTACTCGCCCAACCTGGACCCGCTGTCGGCCCTGGGCATCGAGGCGCGCACCGATGAAGAACGGCGCCGCTACGCCGAGCTGCAGGTGCAGGTCGAAGCGCGCCGCGTGGAGAAGCTGCTCGCCTACCAGAGGGCTTACGACGAGGCCTGGCAGCGTCTGAACCCCGGCATGCAGCGGGTGAACTTGCCCGACGACAAGCCGATCGCCGGAGCCACGCGCGGCTCCGGCCGCACGGCGGTGTTCGTCAAGGACGGCTGCGAAGCCTGCGGGCAGCTCGTACAGCGCCTGCAATCCTCGGGGACTGAGTTCGACCTGTACATGGTCGGCAGCCGCCAGGACGATGCGCGCATCCGCGACTGGGCCAAACGCGCGAACGTCGATCCGGCGCGCGTGCGCAGCGGCACCATCACGCTCAACCACGACGGCGGCCGCTGGCTGTCGCTGGGCCTGCCCGGCGACTTGCCCGCGGTCGTGCGCGAGGTGAACGGCCAATGGCAGCGCCAGCCATA
Source organism: Acidovorax sp. 35-64-16 (assembly GCF_002281195.1). NCBI lineage: Bacteria > Pseudomonadati > Pseudomonadota > Betaproteobacteria > Burkholderiales > Comamonadaceae > Acidovorax > Acidovorax sp. 35-64-16. Next base: position 141,602 of record NZ_NCFM01000006.1, read on the forward strand.
GCCGCACTCCTGCGCGCACTGATGCTCGCCGCTGGCCTGTGCGCCTGCGTCGCCCAGGCCCAGGAGGTTCCGCCACCGGCCTACCAGCTCGCCGCACAGCGCGCAGGCATCCCCTCGACGGTGCTCTACGCCGTGGCCTTGCAGGAGAGCGGCATCCGGCGCAACGGGCGCATCGTACCGTGGCCGTGGTCGCTCAATGTCGCCGGCCAGTCGCGCCGCTATGCAACCCGCGCCGATGCCTGCGCGGGCTTGCAGCAGGTGATGCGCTCCACGCCGCACACGCGCATCGACGCCGGCCTGGGCCAGATCAACCTCGGCTACCACCAGCAGCGCTACGCCAGCGCGTGCGACCTGCTGGACCCGTACCGCAACCTCGCCATCGCTGCCGAGATCCTGCGCGAGCAGCACACCCCCGGCGAGGACTGGTTGCTGGCGATCGGCCGCTACCACCGTCCTGCGGGCGGCGAGCCTGCCGCCCGCTACCGGCGCAGCGTGTCGCGCCACCTCGCCCGGGTGCAGGGCGCACGCCCAACCGCCGCGGTTCTCGCCGCACGCCAGGAGACATCCCCATGACGACATCCCATCTGGCCTTGCGGGGCCTGCTCGTACTGCTGGCGGGCCTGCCGCTGGCCTCGCTTGCCGGCGAGCCGCTGATCGTGGTCGAAGACCGTGGCGGCGCGTCGGCGCTGCCGTACTACGAAGCCCTGAACCTCCAGCCGCGCGCCAACGCGCCGGCCCGGCCGCCGATCCCGACACCCCAGGTTCTCGCCACGCCGGCGGACGAGGCCGCGATGCTACCCGTGCGCAGCGCCAAGCTCACGCCCGGCACCGTCGCGCGGCGGGTCATCGAGGCACCGGGCCTGCGGCCTTTCGTGGTCGTCGGCGACGACGAGGCATCCCGGGCCTGGCTGCGCAGCCAGGCGGCAGCGCTGCGCGAGCGCGGCGCGGTCGGCCTGGTGGTCAACGTCGAGACCGTGCAGGGCCTGGCGCTGCTGCGCGCCCTGGTGCCCGGTGTGCCGCTCGCGCCTGTGTCCGGCGACGACCTGGCCGAGCGTCTGGGCCTGCGGCACTACCCGGCGCTGATCACGGCCACCGGCATCGAGCAATGAAGCCATGTCGGGGAAACAGCCGGTCGAGGTACTGCTACGCCCAGCGGTGGAGCTATACACCGTTGCCGCATGCGCGGGCGCCGCGTTTCTGTCCCTGGTGGCCCCATGGTCGCTCGCGCTGAGCCCGTCCATGGGCGTCGGCAGCGCGCTGGCGTTCGGCGCCTACGGTGCCATCCGCTACCGCGATGCCCGCGTCATCCTGCGCTACCGGCGCAACATCCGCCGCCTGCCTCGATACGTGATGACCAGCAAGGACGTGCCGGTCAGCCAGCAGCGGCTGTTCGTCGGGCGCGGTTTCCTGTGGGAGCAGAAGCACACCCATAGGCTGATGCAGACGTACCGGCCGGAGTTCCGCCGCTACGTCGAGCCGACGCCCGCGTACCGGCTGGCGCGGCGTCTGGAAGAACGGCTGGAGTTCGCGCCGTTCCCGCTGTCCCGGCTGCCAGCGCTCACCGGCTGGGACGTGCCTTTCAACCCGGTGCGGCCGCTGCCGCCTGTGGGCGGTCTGCCGCGCCTGCACGGCATCGAGCCCGAGGAGGTGGATGTCAGCCTGCCGTTGGGCGAGCGCGTCGGGCATTCGCTGGTGCTGGGCACCACGCGCGTCGGCAAGACCCGGCTGGCCGAACTGTTCGTGACCCAGGACATCCGACGCGTGAACGCCGCGGGCGAGCACGAGGTGGTGATCGTCATTGACCCCAAGGGCGATGCCGATCTCCTGAAGCGGATGTACGTCGAGGCAAAGCGCGCGGGCCGCGAAGGCGAGTTCTACGTCTTTCATTTGGGCTGGCCGGACATTTCCGCGCGCTACAACGCCGTGGGGCGCTTCGGCCGCATCAGCGAGGTGGCCACCCGCGTCGCGGGGCAGCTTTCCGGCGAAGGCAACAGCGCGGCGTTCCGCGAGTTCGCCTGGCGCTTCGTCAACATCATCGCCCGGGCCTTGGTGGAGCTGGGACAGCGCCCGGACTACATGCTGATCCAGCGGCACGTCATCAACATCGACGCGCTGTTCATCGAGTACGCCCAGCACTACTTCGCCAAGACGGAGCCCAAGGCCTGGGAGGTGATCGTCCAGATCGAGGCCAAGCTCAACGAGAAGAACATCCCGCGCAACATGATCGGGCGCGAGAAGCGCGTGGTGGCGCTGGAGCAGTACCTCTCGCAGGCGCGCAACTATGACCCGGTGCTGGATGGCCTGCGCTCCGCCGTCCGCTACGACAAGACGTACTTCGACAAGATCGTCGCCAGCCTCCTGCCGCTGCTGGAGAAGCTCACCAGCGGCAAGATTTCGCAGCTCCTGGCTCCCAACTATTCAAACCTCAACGACCCCAGGCCGATCTTCGACTGGATGCAGGTCATCCGTAAGAGGGCCATCGTCTATGTCGGCCTGGATGCACTGTCCGACGCCGAGGTCGCCGCTGCGGTCGGCAACTCGATGTTCAGCGATCTCGTGTCGGTCGCCGGGCACATCTACAAGCACGGGATTGACGATGGCCTGCCGGGCGCATCGGCCGGTGCGCGCGTGCCGATCAATGTCCACGCCGACGAGTTCAACGAGTTGATGGGCGACGAGTTCATCCCGCTCATCAACAAAGGCGGCGGTGCCGGCCTGCAAGTCACCGCGTACACGCAGACCCTCTCGGACATCGAGGCCCGCATCGGCAACCGCGCCAAGGCCGGTCAGGTGATCGGGAATTTCAACAACCTTTTCGTGCTGCGCGTGCGCGAGACCGCGACCGCTGAACTGCTGACCCGGCAACTACCGAAGGTCGAGGTCTATACGACCACCATCGTGAGCGGCGCGACGGACAGCTCGGACATCCGCGGGGCGACGGACTTCACCAGCAACACCCAGGATCGCATCAGCATGTCCAGCGTGCCGATGATCGAGCCGTCGCATGTCGTCGGCCTGCCCAAGGGCCAGTGCTTCGCACTGCTGCAGGGCGGCCAGCTTTGGAAAGTGCGCATGCCGCTGCCGGCGCCGGACCCGGACGAGGTGATGCCGGCAGACTTGCAGCAACTGGCCGGGTACATGCGCCAGAGCTACAGCGAAGCGACGCAGTGGTGGGAGTTCACCAGTTCCCCGGTCTTGCAGGACGCAGCCTTGCCCGACGACCTGCTAGACGATGCCGCTGCGCCCGGGCCAGACGTGGTGACCACCACCACGGGCGACAGCGCCGCCGACGAGGCTTCGCCATGAAAGACGCCGCCTCGACTGCGCAACGGGAGCAGAACCAGCGCCAGGGCCTGATCGTCGGCACCATCACCTTGCCCTTCCGGCTGCTCGGGGTACTGGTCGGCTCGCTGCTGTTCTCGATCGTCGTAGAGTGCGTCGGCATGCACCTGTTCTGGCAGGACCAGGGCTGGCGCCATTCCCAGCAGATGTTGCAGTACGAGCTGGGGCACCTGTCCAGCCACTTCACGCGCAGCGTCGTCGTGCAGGAGCCGGGGCGCACGGCGCACGAGCTGGTGGATACCGGCTACGAATGGGTGTTCGTGCGCTCCGGGCTGCTGGAGCGCATGAGCCAGACCGCCGAACGTGCGCGCACGCCCAGCCACGGACAGACACGCAACTTCCGCTACTACGTCAGCCGGGTCTATGTCTGGACCGAAAGCTACCTGATCGCCGCCGCGTTCACGACGCTTACGTTCCTCGTGCGCCTGCTGGTCCTGGTGCTCACGCTGCCGCTGATCTTCACCGCGGCATTCGTCGGCCTGATCGACGGTCTTGTGCGGCGGGACGTGCGCCGGTTCGGCGCAGGCCGGGAATCCGGCTTCATCTACCACCGCGCGAAGGCGAGCCTGATGCCGCTGGCCGTACTGCCGTGGGTCACGTACCTGGCCTTGCCGATCTCTGTGCATCCACTGCTGATCCTGCTGCCCAGCGCCGCCTTGCTGGGACTGGCCGTGAGCCTGACCGCAGGCAGCTTCAAGAAGTACCTCTAGGTCATCAATCCGGTCATCCGCGGATTCCTATTGTTTGCGGCCTAAAAGCCCCTCGCTGCCCACGATCAAGCCATTGCTGATCACACAGGAATGGCGCGATGTTGGCTCCGATCTGGCAGCGCGCCGCGCATCGCGGCGTGCCCATTTTTCTCGTGACGGCCCTGCTGCTGGGTCAGTCCCCGATGGCGTTGGCCGAGTCCCCCGCACAGCGCCAGGAGCTGGTCGCGGCGCTGCGCCAGCTCGACGCCCTGGAGCGCACCGTCGCCGACAGCGCCGCGCGTGCCCCCATCCAGCCGGGCGAGCGCTACCACTTCGATTACCCGCGGCTGCTGGCTGACCTGGCGCGCGTGCGCGCCGGCATCCAGGCCCATCTCACACCGTCGCGTGCCCGGCCGCGCGACCCCTCCGAACTGGCCGGCGACTACCGCACCGAGCGGCCCGCCTCGCCATCACCGACGGCTACGGAAGCCAAGCAATGAACGGCGCCCAGGTCTCGGCATTTCAAGCCAACAGCGGCATCGCGCCTTCGGCGATGGCGACCGTCCTGGTCGGCGTCGTGTTCGCGGTCCTGCTCGTGTGGGGCGTCTGGGCCATCCGAACGGCCTACGTGGGGTGGTCCGAGAGCCGCCTCAACCAGCGCCAGTTCCTCGGCGTCTGCATCCGCTTCGTCGCGATGTACCTCGTCCTGAGCTTCTTCCTCCTCTCCTGACCTGAAAGGCACGACCATGCAAAACCGCATCCTCCATTCCCGTCTTGCCCAGCGCGCCGCCGTGGCGCTGGGCGCCGCTGCGCTGCCCGCGCTGTCGTTCGCGCAAGGCTTGCCGCAGTTGGAGAACCCGACCCGCGGCACCGGCAACGGCATCATGGAAACGATCAGGAACTACGGCTACGACATCATCATGCTCGTGGCCCTCCTGGTCGTGGCGTCGATGTTTATCGGCGTCTGCTACCACGCCTACGGCACCTACGCCGAAATCCACACCGGCCGCAAGACCTGGGGCCAGTTCGGCCTCACCGTCGCGATCGGTGCCGTGCTGCTGGTGATCGGCATCTGGCTGCTCACCGAAGCCACCGGCATCCTGTAAGGCGAGGCCGGTATGTCCGAGCAGCAGCACGTCCGTGCGGACGGGACGGTCACGTTCCTTCCGCACCGGCTCAACCGCCATCCCGTTGTCGTGCGCGGCCTCACCGCCGACGAACTGTGGATCTGCTGCGGCCTGTCCGGCGCCGCCGGCCTGCTGGTCGGCTCGCCGCTGTCCTGGGTGTTCCGCACGATCGCCATCGCGCCGACGTTCGTCGTCCTGGGCGTGGCCCTGGGCGTCTTCATCGGCGGCGGCATCCTGCGCCGGCTCAAGCGCGGGCGTCCCGATACCTGGCTGTACCGGCAACTGCAATGGCGCATCGCCACGCGCCATCCGCTGATGGCGGGCTGGGTAGGCGGGCACGTGCTGATCTCGCGCTCCGGCTTCTGGTCCACCCGAAGGTCTGTTGCAAGGGGGGCACGATGAGCCGCTTCAAGAACGAGATCACCCACCTGCAGGCGCACATCAAGACGCTTCGCCTGGGGGCTGGCGCGCTGGTGATCGTCGCCCTGGTTATGGGCGGCGGCTGGTGGAGCGCGCCGCGCGACCTGACCATCCACGTCCCGCCCGACCTGCGCTCCGGCAGTACCCGAAAGTGGTGGGAAGTGCCGCCCGAATCGGTCTATGCGTTCACGTTCTACGTGTTCCAGACCCTGAACCGCTGGCCGACGAACGGCGAAGAGGACTACGCGCGCAACCTCCACACGCTCTCGCCGTACCTCACCCCGTCCTGCCAGGCCTTCCTGCGCGCGGACTACGACTACCGCCGCAGCACGGGCGAGCTGCGCCAGCGCGTGCGCGGCATCTACGAAATCCCCGGCCGCGGGTACGGTGACGACCCCACGGCGCGCGTGCGCGTGGTCTCCGACCGCGACTGGGTGGTGACGCTCGACATCACCGCCGACGAGTACTACGGCGCCGAGCAGGTCAAGCGCGCGCTCGTGCGCTACCCGGTGAAAGTCACGCGGGTGGACGTCGATCCCGCCCGCAACCCGTTCGGCCTGGCGCTGGATTGCTACGACGGTGCGCCCCAGCGCATCAGCGCCCCGGAGCCGACGCGCCCGGCGCCGGGCGGCCTGTCTCCGCAAGCGCCCCAAGGAGGAAACACCCCATGAAGCATCCTGTACTCGTGCTGCTGGGGCTGCTGGCCGTGGCCGCGGCACCCGTCTCCCATGCTGTGGAGATTCTGCGCTGGGAACGCATGCCGCTCGCGGTGCCGCTGAAGGTGGGCCAGGAGCGCATCGTGTTCATCGACCGGAACGTCCGCGTGGGCGTGCCCGCAGGCGTGGGCGAACGCCTGCGCGTGCAGAGCGCGGGTGGCGCGGTGTACCTGCGCGCAAGCGAGCCGATCGAGCCCACCCGGCTGCAACTGCAGGACGCCGACACGGGCGCGCTGATCCTGCTCGACATCGCGGCCGAGCCGCCCAAGGACGGCGAAGCCGAGCTGGAGCCGGTGCGCATCGTCGAGGGCAGCAGCACCCCGGCGCGCTATGGTGATCAGCCAGGCGGTGCCGATGAGGCCCCGGCACGCGCCCAGGATCAGGCAGGTACGCGGGCAGCGCGGCGCGAGACGCCGGTTCCGGTCGTCCTGACGCGCTTTGCTGCGCAGAACCTCTACGCGCCGCTGCGCACCGTGGAGCCGCTGCCGGGCGTCATGCGGGTGAACCTGCGCCGTGGCCTCGACCTCAGCACGCTGATGCCGACGCTGCCCGTGCGCGCGGTCGCTCTCGCGTCGTGGCGTCTGGAAGACCAGTGGGTCACCGCCGTGCGTCTGACCAACAGCAGCCGCGGCTGGGTCACGCTCGACCCGCGCGTGCTGCAAGGCGATTTCCTCACCGCCACCTTCCAGCACGAAGCGCTCGGCCCGCGCGGGACGCCCGAGGACACGACCGTCCTGTACCTGGTGACGCGCGGGCACAGCCTCGCGCAATCGCTGCTGCCGGCGATCCACCGCTTCGACCCGGCTGCGCACCTGCCACAGCCGGAAGCGGAAGCCGACGAAGGCAAGGAGGCCCGCCATGCGCAGTAACGGCTTGCTCAAGTGGCTGATGATCCCGGTCGCCTTGCTGGTGCTGTTCGTTGCCATCCGGCTGTTCTCCGGCGGAAGCACGTCGGCACCGCCCGCCGCGGATGCCGGTTCCAAGCTCACGCCCGAGGAAATGAAGGCGTTGGGCATCGAAGGCGATACCCCGCGCGATACCGTGGCAACGCTCGTCGCCCAAGTGAAGCAGTTGCGCACCGAGCTTCAGACCGCGCTGACCGACAACAAGTCGCAGCGCGAGGAAAACCAGCGGCTGCGCCAGCGCGAGAACTCCATCGATCAGCGCATCAATTCGGCCCTCGAATCCGAGCGCTCGAACCTGCGCCGCGACCAGGAACAGGCGGCCAGTGCGCGCCAGCAGACCGAAGGGCTGCTCGCCGACCTGCAGCGGCGTCTGGACAGCATCGGCGGGCGCGGCGGCGGCCATGCCGATCTGCCCGTGGGCCTGGGGCTGCGCGATGGCGACGAGGCCGGCATGGAAGGCGGCATGCGCTGGGTCGAGCCGGACGACGCGAAGAAGACCGAGGGACGCAACGGCAGTCGTGGCGCGGGCAGCGGCATGAGCTTCCCGACGAGCTTCGGCCCGGCGCAAAGCACGCTGGAAACGACAGCGGAAACCGTGGCGAACGCCGGCGCACGTGCGGCAGGCGTCAAGAGCGCCAAGCCGGTCTATACCGTGCCAACCAACTCGACGCTGATGGGGTCGGTCGCGATGACGGCGCTGATCGGTCGTGTGCCGATCGACGGGACGGTGAACGATCCGTACCCCTTCAAGGTACTGGTCGGGCCGGACAACCTGACCGCCAATGGCATCGACATTCCCGACGTGGCCGGCGCTGTGTTCAGCGGAACCGCGTCGGGCGACTGGACGCTTTCGTGCGTGCGCGGTCAGGTGCGCAGCATCACCTTCGTGTTCCACGACGGCACGATCCGCACCATTCCCGAAGACCGCGACGGCAACCAGCAGAACAACCAGCAGCGCGACGGCCTGGGCTGGATCAGCGACCCGTATGGCATCCCTTGCGTCAGCGGCGAGCGGCGCAGCAACGCCCAGCAGTACCTCGGCTCGCAGGCCCTGATCACCGCGGCCGGTGCCGGGGTGGCCTCGCTGATCGACAGCGACAGCGGCCAGATGTCCTACGTGGGCGCCGACGGTTCCATCGGCAGCGTCGGCATCTCGGGCAACGAGGCCGTGGGCCGCATCCTGGCCGGTGGCGTGCGCGACATGGCGGACTGGGTGAACAAGCTGTACGGGCAGGCGTTCGCGGCCGTCTATGTCCAGCCCGGCGCGAAGGTCGCCGTCCACCTCGAAAAGCCGCTCGCCATCGACTTCGATCCCGAAGGCCGCAAGGTCGATCACCGCGCAGGAGAAAGCCATGCTCTCGAACTTGAATAGGGGCCTGGCGCTGGCCCTCGCCGTCGCGGTGCTCGGCGGCTGCGCCACCAGCAAGGAAAAGCTGCTGCCCCACGGCGACAGCACGATGATGGACATCTGGCAGCAGAACGCCGGCGACGGCGGCGGGAGCGCCGGCCAGGCGGCACGCCGGCAGTTGCTCGATGCCCGCCAGAGCCTGCGCCGGCCGCTGACCGAGGCCGACGTGCAGGCCGCGCCCGCCGAGCAGATGCGCTACACGCGCACCGCGCGCAACGAGGTCTATCGCCAGTTCCACCGGCTGCCGAATCCCGATCTCGTCATGTATGTGTATCCGCACCTGGCGGGCTCGGACCCTGTACCTGTGCCGGGCTACACGACGGTCTTCCCCCTGTACCAGCGCGTGCAGTACGCCATGCCGGGCGAGCGCGTGGAGGACTACTGATGCGCTGGAAACTTCCCTGGCCGAAGCTGACCGCATCCAGCACCAGCGACGACGAGCAGCCGGACGGTTGGCAGCGCCACGTCGATGCCTTGCGCCAGGCCGGCATCCCCGAACCTGGTGCAGCGGTACAGGGCCGCAGGCCGGCGACGGTAGCCGACGAGCAGGCGCTGTACGACGTCGCGCCGTCGTTCGCGGAACTGCTGCCTTGGGTGGAGTTCCTGCCGCAGTCGAAGTCCATGCTGCTGGAGGATGGGCAGTCGGTCGCTGCCTTCTACGAGCTGGTGCCGCTGGGCACCGAGGGCCGGGAACCCGGTTGGCTCGCGCATGCCCGCGATGCCTTGGAGAACGCGCTCCAGGACTCGTTCGATGAGCTGGACGAAAACCCCTGGGTGCTCCAGCTCTACGCCCAGGACGAGCCCAGCTTCGACCAGTACATGCAGACCCTGCGCGACTACGTGCAGCCGCGCGCCCGCGATACCGCATTCACCGAGTTCTACCTGCGCTTCTTCGGCCACCACCTGCGCGCGGTCGCCAAGCCGGGCGGCCTGTTCGAGGACACGGTGGTCACGCGGCTGCGCTGGCGCGGCCAGACGCGGCGGGTGCGCATGGTGATCTATCGCCGTGCCACCGGGCAGGCAAGCCGCCGCGGCCAGACGCCCGAGCAGATGCTGAACATCGTCTGCGACCGCCTGTGCGGCGGCTTGGCGAACGCCGGCATCCAGGCACGGCGCATGGTCGCAGCCGACGTCCACGACTGGCTGCTGCGGTGGTTCAATCCGCGCCCCGCGATGCTTGGGCCGAGTGCAGAGGACCGGGAGCGCTTCTACGCGATGGCGCGCTACCCCGACGAGGCCGAGGACGGCGAAATCGAGCTGGCGAGCGGGCGGGATTTCAGCCAGCGGCTGTTCTTCGGCCAGCCACGCTCCGACGTGGAGCATGGCACCTGGTACTTCGATGGCATGCCGCACCGCGTGCTGATCACCGACCGCCTGCGCATGCCGCCCGGCACCGGACACCTGACCGGCGAGACCCGCAAAGGGGATGCCATCAACACGCTGTTCGACCAGATGCCGGAAGACACCTTGCTTTGTCTCACGATGGTCGCCACGCCGCAGGATGTCCTGGAAGCGGATCTCAACCACCTGGCGAAGAAGGCGGTGGGCGAGACACTGGCGTCGGAGCAGACGTTGAAGGACGTGCAGGAAGCCCGCTCCCTCATCGGCAGCGCGCACAAGCTCTACCGGGGGACGTTGGCGTTCTACCTGCGCGGACGCGACGAAGCGGAACTGGACCGGCGCGGCCTGGACCTGGCGAACGTGATGCTCAATGCCGGCTTGCAGCCGGTGCGCGAGGACGACGAGGTGGCACCGCTCAACAGCTACTTGCGCTGGCTGCCGTGCTGCTACAACCCCGGCCAGGATCGGCGCAGGTGGTACACCCAACTGATGTTCGCGCAGCACATCGCGAACGTGTCGCCGGTGTGGGGCCGCGCCCAAGGCACGGGGCACCCCGGCATCACGATGTTCAACCGTGGTGGCGGCCCGATTACGTTTGACCCCTTGAACAGGTTGGACCGGCAGATGAACGCCCATCTCTTCCTGTTCGGTCCCACCGGCTCGGGCAAGTCAGCGACGCTCAACAACCTCTTGAACCAGGTCACGGCGATATACCGCCCGCGGCTGTTCATCGTGGAGGCCGGCAACAGCTTCGGGCTGTTCAGCGATTTCGCACGCAGGCTCGGGCTAACGGTGAACCGGGTCAAGCTGGCCCCAGGCTCCGGCATCAGCCTCGCGCCGTTCGCGGATGCGCGCCGGCTGATCGAAACGCCGAGCGACGTGCAGACCCTCGATGCTGATGCGCTGGACGAGGACCTGCCCCCGGACGCCTCGGCCATGGAGGCGGACGAGCAGCGCGACGTGCTCGGCGAACTGGAGATCACGGCGCGGCTGATGATCACGGGCGGCGAGGACAAGGAAGAAGCCCGGATGACGCGGGCCGACCGCTCGCTGATCCGCCAGTGCATCCTCGACGCCGCCGAGCACTGCGTGGCCGAGAAGCGCACGGTGCTCACGCGCGACGTGCGCAACGCGCTGCGCACCCGCGGCCAGGACCCGACGCTGCCCGAAATGCGGCGCGTGCGGCTGCTGGAGATGGCGGACGCGATGGATATGTTCTGCCAAGGCACGGACGGCGAGATGTTCGACCGCGACGGCACGCCGTGGCCCGAAGCCGACATCACCCTGGTCGATCTGGCGACCTATGCACGGGAGGGCTACAACGCCCAGCTCTCCATCGCCTACATCAGCCTGATCAGCACGGTGAACAACATCGCCGAGCGCGACCAGTACCTGGGCCGCCCGATCATCAACGTCACCGACGAAGGCCACATCATCACGAAGAACCCGCTGCTCGCGCCCTACGTCGTGAAAATTACAAAGATGTGGAGGAAATTGGGGGCCTGGTTCTGGCTCGCGACGCAGAACATCGACGACTTGCCGCGCGCCGCGGAGCCCATGCTCAACATGATCGAGTGGTGGATCTGTCTCAGCATGCCACCCGATGAAGTCGAGAAGATCGCGCGGTTCCGCGAACTCTCGCCCGCGCAGAAGGCGCTGATGCTTTCGGCGCGCAAAGAGGCGGGGAAATTCACCGAAGGCGTCATCCTCTCCAAGAGCATGGAAGTGCTGTTCCGCGCCGTGCCGCCGAGCCTGTACCTCGCCCTCGCGCAGACAGAACCCGAGGAGAAGGCCGAACGCTACCAGCTCATGCAACAGTACGGCTGCACCGAACTGGAAGCGGCTTTCAAGGTGGCCGAGAAGATCGACCAGGCCCGCGGCATCGAGTCGCCGGCCCTGGAACTGTCGTAAACCGGAGAACGCCATGGAACAGAAACGTCCTTCCATTCCGATGCAGGTCCAGGCGTTCCGCCGTCGCCGCTGGCGGCCTCGCTGGCCCTGGGTATTGGCTGCTGCGCTGGTCGCGCTGCTGCTGATCTGGCTGGTGTCCCGGACGCCCGGAGAATCCTCAGCGCCGTCGCCCGCGCCGGCCAGCACGGCGCAGGTCGCTGGGCCACCCTGGCAGATGGGCAACCCGGAAGGCCGCTTCACGCTGACGCTCTATGCCGACCTGGAATGCCCGTTCTGCCGGGAGTACTTCCCGCAGCTCAAGCGGTGGGTCGGCAACAACACCGACGTCGCACTGATATGGCATCACCAGCCGCTGGCCGCGCATGAACCTGCCGCGTCGGCCGAGGCACGTCTGGCCGAGTGCGCCGCCGAAGCGGGCGGGCATGCAGCGTTCTGGCAGGCGGTCGAATGGGTCTATGCCCACACGCGCAGCGACGGCCAGGGCTTGCCCGATGGCTTGCGTTACCCCGAAACAAACTCAGCCATCGAACAGTGCATGGCGAGCGAGCGCCCCGACGCGGCCATCCGCGCCCAGGCCGCGGAAGCCACAAATAGCGGCGTAACCGCCACGCCGTCTCTGCGCCTGCTCGATCGCCAGACGGGCCAGGCCATCCTGCTGCAGGGGCCGATCGAGGGCGATGCCTTGCTGTCGGCCATGGACATGCTGGCGGCTGACGACACCAGCGCCGCGTCCACTACCGAGAAGCCCGCCGACGACGTGCATGTACCCCGGTAGTCCATGGCCCTAGAGGCCGTACCGCTACCACTCCATCAATCACTGCGGAGGCTTCGGCCTCCGCTTTTTCGTCGGCGCGAAACAAGCAGGTATGCGGGCAGTCCGTGATGCGCATTGTTTGTTGGGGCTGCCTCGGGTTCGCGTTTGACTATAGCCCTGATCAACTTCAGGACACGCGACATGCCAGCATCTCTTCCCCGGTTCGCGCCAGGCTGGCGAACCCTCGGCCTGGCTGTTGCACTGCCGGCTGCCCTGGCCGCTTTCAGCCCGGCCACCTTCGCCGCCGACGTGGTGGTCGTCACCGACAGCCGCCACCCGGTCAAGACCATGGGTGGCGAGCGGCTGATCGAGCTGGACGAATCCCACCGCATTGAAGCGGAGCTTTCTGCGGAACTGCCCACCGACCCCGAACAGGCGACGGCCATCGTCAAGCGCCGGCTGAATGGCGGTGGTGCCGATCTACAGCGACGCATCGCTTCCGCATACCAAGGCGTCACCGACGCATGGAGCCTCGGCGTCACCAGCCTCCCGGCCGTGGTGGTGGACAGGCGCTATGTGGTCTATGGCGAGCCGGACGTGGCTCGCGCTGTAGCGCGCATCGAGCAGCACCGGAGGAACCAGCCGTGACCCGACCATTCGACCTGATGCGCCGCCTGCGCGCTGGCGTGGCTTCGTTGCTGCTGCTCAGCACCACGGGCAGCTACGCCCTCAATACAGCAACCATCGTCGGCTCGGTGGCATCGCCCGATTGCCTCGAATACCGCGTCGTCGGCATCTGCTACTGGCTCTATTGCACATGGACGGGCTGCACCGTGCGCACATCCACCAAAGTGCGCCACTACGTTCCCGACGCGGTGGTTTCCAGCTACAGCAACACCGGCGAGAACCCCTGGGTCGAGGTGCAGTCGATGAGCCCGCCCAACGCATCCGCTGAAGCCGGCGGCGATGGGACCACCAACGAGGACCACGAGAACAATCTCGCCAAGTTCAAGAACGCCGACGTGATCGGCCACCCCGGTACTCTGGTCTTCAGCGAGTTCGCCTCATCGTCCGGCTACATCTGCGAAGGCGCGGGCACGGCATTCATGCCATATCTGCTCAGCACCTTGGATACGCTGGCCTGGCGCTACAACGTGCCCGAGATGGCCTACCCGGAAGCGCTGATTCCGGGCCGGCGCGAGGTTGGCGCACGCACCACGATGAACCTTTGGGGCAACGTGTACCCCCGCGGCGGCTTCCTGCACCAGACCGACGACTTTAAGGCCGGCGCAGTGGTGGCCCAGCGTGCGGGCGATGTGGTCACTCGCCGGGGGCAGATCCACGTCTATCAGCCGTTGCTTGCCAACTCCCGCGACGGCTACTGGCCGGCCGGCGCGCTGATGGAGGGCGATGCCTCCACCGGCAAGTGGCAAGAACTCACACCCGTCCTGTCCTCGTCCTGCACGGTCTTCCCGCGCAGCGGCTTTCTGACCCAGGCGCAGCAAGGCGACTACGCATGGGCGCTGTGGCGGCCGTATGCCTGCTGCGAACGCCGGGGCCAGGTGTTCCTGGGCAGCGTCGATTTCCTCTGAGGTGGTGCCATGAAGTTCCGTCCTGCACTCAATCCGTTCTCCCGCCGGGCACGTCGCACGGAGATCGTCCTGGCGCTGGCCGGCGCACTCGCGCTGGGCAGCGGCGTGGCCTGGGGTCAACTGGGCTACCAGACCAGCGGCAGTGTCATCGGCGATGACGTCATGTACTCGATCGGTGGCGGCAACGCCGTGTCGATGGGCCGTGCGGCCGGCATGCGCTCTCTCGGTGTCGGCGTGGGTTGGAACAGCAACTTGATCTGCGGCGACATGAGCATCCAGACCACGTTGAAGAACCAACTTAACGGCATCACCAACGGCTTCCAGCAAATCATGTCGTCGGTGATCCAGAGTGCCACCAGTGCGGTGGCATCGTTGCCCGCGCTGATCATCCAGCGGGCCGATCCCGGTCTGTACAACCTGCTCACCAATGGCGTGCTGCAGGCGCGGCTGGATTTCGACCGCAGCAAGCTGACGTGCCGTGCCATGGCCGAGAAGATGGCCGAAACGGCGGGCGGCCAGCTCGGCTGGAGCCAGATGGCCGAAGGGCTGGCGCTGCGCGATGCCGTGTCGAGCACGGATGCGGTCTCGGCCATCGAGCAAGCCGAGACGCGACGCGGCAATGACGGCGTGCCGTGGGTCGGGGGCAGCAACGCGGGCGGCTCCGGCCAGCCCGCGATCAAGGTCGTCGGCGATGTCACCCGCGCCGGCTACAACCTGGTCAACGGCCGCGGCGTGACCGACACCTCGTCCATCGCGCCGGCCAGTTGCGGCAGCCTCTCGTGCCAGACCTGGGCCTCGCCGCAGGCCGCCGTCGAGTGGGCTACGCGCGTGCTCGGCGAGAAGGAGCAGCGCACGTGCGATGCCTGCACCAAGACCGAGACGACGCCAGGCGTCGGGCTCACGCCGCTGATCCAGGAAGAGTACGACGCCAAGCTGCAGGCGCTCCAGGACCTGGTGACCAAGGCCAAGAACACGACGCCCGAGAACCTGCGCGAGGCCGGCAGTGCGTCGCTGCCCATCACGCGCGGCGTGATCGAGGCGCTGCGCGACGAGCCCGACCAGCACCTGCTGTCGCAGCGCCTGGCGTCCGAGGTCGCGCTGGCGTCCGTGCTGGAGAAAGCGCTGCTGCTGCAGCGCACGCTGCTCACGGGCAAGAAGGAGCCCAACGTCGCGGCCAACGAGCTTGCCGTTGAGGCGGTGAACCACGAGAGCGACACGCTCGACCGTGAGATTCGCAACCTCAAGACCGAACTGGAGCTGCGGCGCGAGCTGGCGAACAACTCGCCCATGGCGATCATCCAGCGCCACGGCGCGCGCGCGGCCGGCTCGCGCGGCATCTACGAGGGCGATCCTGTGCCGGACCGTCTCGACCAGCTCCAGAAGGGCAATCCGGGGAGTCGGCCATGAGCCCGGCGCGCATGGCCTGGCGGCCGCTGCGCTGGTTGTTCAGCCGGCGCGCGGCGAAGACGCTGCTGTGGCTGGTGCTGATCGTTGCCGCCGCCGTGGGGGCGAACGTCGCGGGCATCTACCTGGTCGGCAGCGTTGCAGGCTGGGAACGGTGGCTGGCGGCCTCCGCAGGGTATTTCTTCATCTGGCGGCTGTGCGTGTACGCGGCAACGGCCTATGGATGGTTCTGGATGCGCCGCCGGGTGCTGGCCCGCGAAGACCAAAGCGGGACAGATGGGCAGGCGCGGCGCCGGCTGATCCGCACCGAGGTCGCCGGCGTTGTCGCCATCGTCGCGCTGGAAGCCAGCCTGTTGATGCAGGCCGCTTGAGGGGAGATCGGGGCCATGACGCTTTTTACGACGGACTACCTGGAGTACTACCTCACCCTCGTGTCCTGGATCGTCAACAACGGCATCTGGGCCGTGCTGGTGTCCAGCGGGGTGTTCGCGCTGCCTTTCGTCGCCATCGTCGTGCAGGAGTGGCTGAAGGCCCGTGCGGAAGGCGCCGACGAAGGCAACAAGGGGGTGCTCTCGGCTGCGCGCATCGAGAACCGGGTCTTCGTCGCCATCGTGGTGGTGATGTTCGCCGGCATTCCGTTCATCGACGTGGACCTCAGCACCATCCAGTACGACAGTTCGCGCTCGGCACAATGCCAAGTCAGCGTGCCGCAGCCCACGGAAACCGGGTGGTCGCAGTCCTTCAGCACCGTCAACAACCAGTCGGCGAAGGTGCCGGTCTGGTGGGCCTTCATGCACGCGCTCTCGCGCGCCGTCACGAGCGCCTCGGTAGCGGCGATCCCGTGCGGTACGGATCTGCGGCAGATGAGGATGGAGATCGACGCGACGCGCATTGACGACCCGGTACTGGCCCAGGAGGTCGCGGACTTCTCGCGGGATTGCTATGGGCCTGCGCGGGCCAAATTGTTCATGCAGCGCCCGGATCTCGATGAGCAGCAGATGCACGATGTAACCTGGATCGGTTCGCGCTTTTTCACGGACACGGGTGGCTACTACGACAGCTACCGCTCCAGCACGGCGCGCGAGGCATGGCCCTACGACGACACCCGCGATGCTGGCCTCGCGCAGGTTGCCAATGGTGGCGGCTACCCGACTTGCAGGCAGTGGTGGTCAGACGGCAGCAACGGCCTGCGGGCACGCCTGCTGGGTCAGGTGGACCCGAGCCTGCTGAATCGCCTAGCGGGCTGGGCCGGGTTCCTCAGCCGGGCCGAGGTGGACGATTCGGTGATCCGCGCCATCGCGTCACCCCGGCAGCAGAAGCTGAACCAGGGCAGCGTCTATACGGACTACGGCGGCCAGATCGACAAGACCCTGCCGAACATCGTGACGCGCGCCACGGGCGACGTCGGGATGGCAGTCGGCGCGATTGCCGCGTTTCCTGCCATGGATGTCGTGCGCCAATCCCTGCCCATGATCCTCGCCTTACTGAAGATGGCGCTGGTCATCTGCATCCCGCTCGTGCTGGTTGTGGGCACCTACGACCTGAAGACGGTCGTCACCGTCAGCGTCGTGCAGTTCGCGCTGTTCTTCACGGACTTCTGGTTCCAGCTCGCACGCTGGATCGACTCGACGATTCTGGACGCGCTTTATGGCTGGGGCTTCGGCTGGAACCGGCCGCACAGCAACTTCGACCCGCTGGTGGGGCTGAACAACGCCTTCGGCGACATGCTGCTGATGTTCGTCACCGGCACGATGTTCCTGGTTCTGCCGGGATTCTGGCTGGCGAGCCTTACCTGGGTTGGGATTCGGGCCGGGCACGTCATCCAGGGGCTTTCCGATGGCAGTAAGAGCGCCGGCCAAGCTGGCGGCAAGGGTGCCGGGGCGCTCACCGGAGGAAAGCTGAAATAGCACGAGGCCGGTCAGTCGTCGGTGTACAACTCGTGCGACGTGTCGTTGTACAGGTTGGGATCGTAGCCCGGCGTCTTGCGCAGCTCGGTGAGGTCGGTGAAAGGCCACTCGTCTTCATCCGAAGTATTGGCAGCAGCGGCCCATCCCGCCGCCGCAACGCCCAGCAGCACGAGTGCGAACCAAAACGCAACGTAGAGCAGCACCCCCAGTACAGCCAGCTTGACTACCCACACGAGCGCGGTAGCGCCAGCTCGCGGCATGCCCTTGGACACCAACCAGTTCGACGCCCGCCGTTCGCCGCGCGCATAGGCACGCCATCCGCGGCCGAAGGCGCGGCCGAGGCGTTCTGCGGTGCTGGTGCGGGTCGTCGTGCTCATGGTCGTCTCCTGCTGCTGAGGAATGCCTATTCCAGTTTGCTCCAATTCATTCGGTTTGAGGCTTCAATGCGCTTTCTTGCCGCTTCAGGACGCTTCGTCCTCCGGCTCTACCGGGCCCGGATCGGGTTCCACGCCGATGCGGTAAGTGGCAACGAACCGCGGCCAGTCCACATGGTCAACCAGGTCGATGTCCTCGACAACGCTGATCTTGGCTCCCGCACGCTCGAACAGGGCGATGCTCTTGGCGGGATAGTTGTTGCGCGACGGGTAGAGCACCCCGTCGAACAGCGGCTCACTGTCGTCTCCGAGCATCGCATGCACCTGTGCGGACACCTGCTGCGTGTGCGTGTAGTCGCGGCTGGCCAACTGCTCCAGGTTCAGGCCGAAGTGGCCCGCCATGACGCCCGGCGCCGTGAGGTCGGCCAGCAGCACGTCGTCCAGCACGCCTACTGCGCGCACCATCCGGGCCTGGACTTCCTTCAGGGCAATGGAGCGCTTCGTGTCTTCAAGCCACTGGTGCTTGTGAAAGACCGACTCCATCAGCGCCGTGGGCAGGTCGCGCCCCAGGTAGAGCACGCCGTAGGTTCCCGCCGGGTCATCGTATCGATTCGTGCTGCTGCGGCCATAGTACAGCGGGCTGCCCCGATAGACGACGCGGCTCACATGCTGGAGCAGTTCACCGGCATCGATCAGGAACGAAGGCAGCTCGTGGCTCATGGCGGTCTCGATTCAATGCACCTGGACGCCCAGCACGTTGAACACGGCCTCGGCCACGTCATCGATCGTGCCATGCGTCACCGCATCCACCGGCGAGCGACCGCCCAGGCCTTCGAGCGGTTCGGACAGCGCGCGGTAGATCGTCCAGTGGTCGATGCCCTCGACCTCCTGAAGCACGGTTTGGGTCAACTGCTGCTTCACCGGGTCGAGCTGCCAGTCGGGCAGCTTCTGGCCGCGCGGCCCCACGTTCAGCGCCAGCAGACGACGGGCGAGGATGTCCTTGTAGATTTGCTGGCGCGACTTGTCCGCCAGCTTGGCGAACTCGGCGGGCGGCAGGTTGTGCGGCTGGTTGAAGGCTTCCAGCAGCACGGCGCGGCCTCGCTGGACGTCGGTTTCAGTCGGTGCCCAACGCGTGTCGGCGCGCAACGTGGCCGCCTTGCGCTGCAAGGCCTGCGCTACCGTTTCACCTTCCAGGTTGGCGGGCAGCGTCACCGCCTCCACGCGCTCGTGGATGAACGCCTGCAACTCGGCCGCGAAAGCCGGGGCATCCCGGATTTCGACGGTATCGGCGAAGCGGCGCACATCCTCCACCGTGACGCGCGGCAGCCGGTCGGCAATGAATTCGATCGCAGTGGGCATGGTCAGCTCCCAGGTAGGTTTGAGACAGGGTTCACTATAGTCGCCTTTGTCGCTTTTGTCAACTTAGTCGCCTGAGTGGGAGCCTACCTGTGTGGTGTAGCGTCCCGGCAGCATAGGCCGGGGGCCAGCACCAGGTCGCCGTCCAATCCATTCGTGCGGGTTCCACATTGACGCTGGAGCCGCAGCCCAGGCCCCGCTATACCGAAACGGTTAAAGGCCAAAGGGTCGAAACGGCAAGGGAATGGGGTGCAAGGGGAAAGGCCCTACCTCGAAAAGGCCAAAAGGCCTCCCGCCCGGCCCACCATCAGGACATCGACATGCTCTCCCTGTTCCAGCGAAAACGGCCCCCGGTCGCTGCCGCGCCGTCGCCAGCCCCCGCCGTCGATCTCCCGAAAGGGCTGATGCGGCCGGAGTCGGCCGCATCGCTGCTGGCCACCCCGCGCCGGCAGAAGCTGATGGAGCACATCTGGCAGCGCACCTCGCTTTCGCGCCAGCAGTTCGCCACCCTGTACCGCACGCCACTGGAGCGCTACGCCGAGCTGGTCCAGGCTTTCCCGGCCTCCGAAGCGCACCACCACGCATACCTCGGCGGCATGCTCGACCATGGCCTGGAAATCGTCGCCTACAGCCTGAAGCTGCGGCAGTCCCATCTGCTGCCCATCGGGGCCAGCCCCGAAGACCAGGCGGCGCAGGCCGAAGCCTGGACTGCGGCCGTCGCCTATGCCGCCTTGCTCCATGACATCGGCAAGGTGGCGGTCGATCTGCATGTCGAACTGGCCGACGGCAGCGCCTGGCACCCGTGGCACGGCCCCCTGTGTCAGCCGTACCGCTTCCGCTACCGCGAGGATCGCGAGTACCGGCTCCATAGCGCCGCGACAGGCTTGCTCTACCGGCAACTGCTCGACCGCGATCTGCTGGACTGGCTCAGCGGCTATCCGTCCCTGTGGGCGCCGCTGCTCTACGTCTTGGCCGGACAGTACAAGCACGCCGGGGTGCTGGGCGAACTGGTCGTGCAAGCTGACCGCGCCTCCGTCGCTCAGGAATTGGGCGGCGATCCCGCGCGCGCCATGGCTGCACCCAAGCACTCGCTCCAACGCAAGCTGGTCAACGGGCTGCGCTACCTGCTCAAAGAAGAGCTGAAACTGAACCAGCCCGAAGCCTCCGATGGCTGGCTCACGGACGATGCGCTATGGCTGGTGAGCAAGACCGTTTCCGACAAGCTCCGCGCGCACCTGCTGTCCCAGGGCGTCGATGGCATCCCTGCGAACAACACCGCAGTGTTCAACGCGCTCCAAGACCACGGCATGTTGCAGCCGACGCCCGATGGCAAGGCGATCTGGCGCGCCACCGTAACCAGTGCCACCGGCTGGTCCCACTCGTTCACCCTGTTGCGACTTGCGCCGGCGCTCATTTGGGAGCCTGGCGAGCGGCCAACGTCGTTCGCCGGAACGGTGGCGATCGACACGACGCCGGCAGACAAAGATGCCGATGCCTCGGTGCCAACGCCAGCGATCGCGGCGATGCCCCCCTCCGAAGATCAGCAGCCCCCTCCCTGGGAGGACGCCGGCGGCGCTACCCCGGCTCACCCACCCGACGCCCGAGCCGCGCCCGATGTCATGGAAGACATGCTGGCGATGGTGGGAATGGATGATGATTTGCCTGTCGGTCGACTGGATGCAGAAGCCGTCTCGGGCGAGGTGCCTGCCACAGATCCTGAAACACCTGCGCCGCCCCTGGCCAAGCCTTTGCCTCCGTCACCAGCGCCTGCGCCGACGGCTGCGCAGCCGTCTGGCGAGCACTTCATGGCGTGGCTGCAAAATGGCATAACCTCGCGGCGTCTGATCATCAACGACGCAAAGGCCCTTGTACATACCGTCAGCGACACCGCTTACCTGGTCAGCCCAGGCGTGTTCCAGCGGTATGCGCAGGAGCACCCGCAGGTAGGTACGCTGGCCAGGCAGGAGAGCCAGCAGGATTGGCAGTGGGTTCAGAAGCGCTTCGAGAAGCTGGGTTTGCACCGAAAGCACTCCAATGGGCTGAACATTTGGACCTGCGAAGTCACCGGCCCGAGGAAAACGCGGCGCTTGCATGGCTATTTGCTCGAAGAGCCGTCTCGGCTGCTACATGACGTCCCTCCTAACAATCCCTACTTGTCCCTCCACCATTGAAAATGGTCTGCCAGCGCTGTTCCTGAAGGCATCTCGCCCAGGAGTGAAGCGCACGCCTCAAAGCCACCCGAAGAAATCACAGACTGCCTGCCGTTGTGCCAACGTGTCGCGCTCACCCAGCGCCATTACCTCCTGAGTGAAAGGAGCCTCGAACAACAGGTAGCTCGCCAGAGCGGAACCGCTCAGGTCACTGCTCGCGCTGGACGAACCCACGCCGCGCAACAGCGCGCGCACTGTTCGCGGCAGGTGCTTTTGGTGCCGAGCCGCGATGTCGTCAATGCGCTCGCTTGGCGCTATCACCAGCGCCTTCACCGACCGCAGTGAGGTGGCCAGGCGCTGCCCCAGCGTCATCATTTCCAGGGTACGGTTGACGCGCTCCATACGCTCGATGTCCACCGCGAGCGAATCGAGAAAGACATTCGACAGCACGTGCCCACCAACTTGAGCCAGTGTCGGATAACCGCCATCACGCACGATTCGCCCACGCGGTTCATGCAGCCGACCGACACCAACGATGAGCATACGCTGCGCACCGAGATGGATGGCCGGCGAGATCGGTGAGGTTTGCCGCATCGAGCCGTCGCCGTACCAGCCGGCGTGCTCCGCATGCTCGATACGCTGTGCTGGAAATACGAAGGGGATAGCCGCCGAAGCGAGCAGGTGTTCCAGCCCCAGTCGCATGGGTACGGCCAGCCGCTGCGATCGCTCGTAGCCCGTCATGTCGCCGGTGGCCTCAAAGAAAGTGAGGTGTTCGCCGCTGGTGTAGCTGGACGCGCCTAGCGCAAGCGCGTGCAGATGACGCTCGGCCAGCATGCGCGGTAGCAGTTCCAGCGGCGCCCAATGTCGCAGCAGCTCGGCCAAAGGTTCATTGTCCAGCAGCGAACGTGGCCCTTCTTTACGCCAGCGCGCCAACATCCAGCCTACCGAAATCGCGCTCAGCCACTGTGCGCCGCTGCGGGCAATACCAAGCGCATCGGTGCGATACACCTGATCAGCGCGAAAGTTTCGCCAAACTGCGGCGATTGTCTCCACGCCCGCATCAAAGGAGTCTGCTCGGCAGGCCAAAGCGGCGGCATTGATTGCACCTGCCGAAGTGCCGCAGAGAATACCAAATGGGTTGGGCGCCCCGTCGCCCAGACGTTCGCGGCGCAACTTCACCAGGCCCTGCAACACGCCAACTTGGTAGGCAGCGCGCGCGCCGCCTCCGGACAGGACCAGCGCCGTCTTTTCAACGCTAGTGACTGGCTTAATGTGTGCCATCGCAGGCCCCCGTGGACGCTGACTCACTCATAGACGAGCATGATGCTGGCGTAGTTGACCGACGGCGGGTTCGGCATGTCAGGCGTGGAAAACTCGGCACCGCGCCATGCCATCAGATATGTGACCGTCCATCGGCCCATCCCGTAACTGAAGCCTGGGCGCAACTCGCCAACCAGATGCTTGGAACCGACGTGGGAAGCGCCTCGGCGTAGCCGCCCGTCGATCACTTCGTTCGAGGCCAATATCTGACATCGACGCCTATAAAGCCGAAGTAGCGCGCCGCATTGGAGGCGCGCTGACAGGGAACACAGAACCGCCGCCGGAATAACGACGATGGCCCAAGCAACTCGGCGTTGGAGCAAATTCAGGGACATCAGCCTGAACGGATGGGAACCATCGCGTTCACCATGGAAGAGAGAGACGCAAGAACATGAAGTTCTCACCTGGGTTTGGCTTCTTGATGCCGGCATTCGAGAAATGCTGTACACGCAAGGAAACCTCATAGGCCTTTGCCGGCCCAAAGCGGTAGCCCACTGCCAGCACTTCCGTGAATTGGAAGGCCGTGCTGAATCGACGCTGCCCTGAGTTGTAGAGGCCGTCCGAGACGCTCCCTCCCAGGCCTGCCTCCAAGAACCAAGGAGATTGCGGCCCTGCAGGCTGGTAGCGCCAAGCCATCAGGGCTCCGAGCTGGGAATAGCCCCCTGTTGTGCCATCAGCATGGTGCGACCTCCAATGGCCACCCCATAGATCCCAATGCAGGGTCAGCGGACCCGCATCACGACTGATGCCCTTGAAGAGGCCAGAAGGCACCATCACGCCCACGTTCATTGCGTGCGTTGCGTCGCCTTGCAAAGATGTGGCTCCGGCCTGGACATACAGCTTCGCGTCGGCAAAGCGGCCCTGGGCCGCAGAAACAGCCGGCAGAGCACCTATAGCCAAGGCCAAGAGAATGCGCATACCGCGTCCGGCGGCTATGCCGGGATCCACCTCACCGTTGCATGCCCTCAATGTGGCCGACTTTCCTGCCGTGTATGGACAAGGCGTCATCTGGACAAGCGTCCTTTCTTCTCCTTGGTTGCGTGGGCCGCCGAATCATTGGTCGGTCTTGGAACCAGCCTTCAGGTCCTTCACGAACTGATAAAGATGCGGCAGGAATGAAGACAGAAGCGGGTTTTCCTTGTTTGCCAGGATTGCCCCGGCCAACAGCTTCAACCCGACCGCAAATGCCGCCGCGTCATCCTGGCTACTGAAGTCACCTCGGCTGCGAAGCCACGTCACGACGGAAATGATGTCGTCATGATTTCCGGCCTCAAATTGCAGAGGCTTGCGATCGCTGGGGATGCCATGCGAATCAGTCAACTGCTCCACAGTTACGCGATAACGGTATTGCCTCATTTATATGGCTCCTCATGCTGGACGAATGGCGCTATTCACCGATGCGGATCTTCGGCGTCACGGACATACCGACGCGCAAATTCGCGGCATCAGGCTGGTCGGGGTCGATGCGAATGCGCACGGGCAGGCGCTGGACGATCTTGGTGAAGTTACCCGTGGCGTTGTGCGGCGCGACGGCCGAGTAGCTGACGCCACTGGCCGGCCCCAGGCTCTCCACGGTTCCCTTCAGTACGGCACCGGGCAAGGCGTCCACCTTGATGTCCACAGATTGCCCTGGCTGCACACGCGCTAATTGCGTTTCGCGGAAATTGGCCGTGATGTAGACCGCGTCGAGCGGAATCACCGCCACCAACGGCTTGCCGGCATTCACGAATGCGCCGACGCGCACCGATTTCTGGCCAATCACGCCGTCGATGGGCGCCGTGATTTGGGTATAGGAGAGCTTCAACTCCGCTGCGGCCTGCGCCGCCTGCGCCTGGGAAAGTGCAGCCTTGGCCTTTTCAAGATCGGCTTTCAGGATGTCCGTCTGCTGCCGCGCCGCTTGCAGGCCCGCGCGATTCTTGTCCCGGCTGGCCAGCCGAATGGCCAACTGCGCCTCGGCCTGTTGCTGGGCTTGGATCGAGCCTGATCCGTCGGAGGCCAGATTCCGATAACGTCTTTGGTTGGCCTCGGCCAATTTGAGTTCTGCATCGTCCACCGCGACGGCCGCCTGCGCCTGACGTATCGCGGTTTCCTGCTGTGCCACGCGCGCGGCAAGCCCCGCGACGCTGGCCTCGGCAGCGGCGACTTGTGCCTTGGCCGCGTCCACCGCAACGATGAAATCCCTATCGTCGATCGCGGCGAGAAGATCGCCGGCCTTCACTGGCTGGTTTTCCTCGACCAGCACTTTGCCGATCACTCCCGACACCTGGGGGGCGACGAGGGTGAAGTCGGCCTGTACATAGGCGTCGTCCGTGGATTGGGTCGATGCGCTGGATTCGGGGCGATTCAGATAAATGACACAGCCCACTGCCACTGCGAGCAGTAGCAGGGCACTGGTGATCTTGGCTTTCTTCGGCATGGCCATGGTGGAACTATCCTTGGGACGACGATATGGATTGAGGGGCAGCGGGCTGCAAATCGGGGGCGGGAATGTAGGTCAGCCGCAATACGAAGGGGACCATCACCAACGCCAGAACGCCCAGCGCGCGATAGGCATCCGCGACCGATAGCACCAGTGCCTGCTGGCCGATGATTCCCATCAGTTGAGCGGGCTCCGGGACAAGCGGAACGGAGTTGCCTACGGACGCGGCGTGATCCAGCAGCATTTCCGCGTGGAACCGCTGTCTCACGGTCACGAGCTGCCCGACTACCGCGCCCCCGATCAGCGACCCCAGGGCGCGCAGCGTGTTGATGTTCCCCGACACATACGGGCCTTCGCTTGGGTGCACGACACTGGTACACAGGAACAGCAGCGAGACGACAGCCATGGGCTGGCCAAAGGCTTGCAGCGTCTGCGTCAGCACAAACTGGTCGCGGTTCCAGTCAGAAGTCAGTTGCGCGCCAAGGAAGCACGCCAGGGCGATCAGCAGCAAGCCGCCCGCGAACACAAATCGAGCATCGACCCATTTCCGGTACAGAAACAGCGCCACCACGGAACCCAGGACCAGTTGAGGCAGCGCGACGATCAGACCGATCGGTGCCATCTGAAGCGGTCGGTAGCTCTGGAGCGGCCCGAGAAAGGTCATCGGCAACATCACGCCGGAGGTCAGCACGACTAGAAGGCAGATGAACAAGGTGAAGCCCAGCGCCAGGTTGCGGCGGCTGAGCATCTGCAACTTGATGAACGGCGTCGGGTGATACCACTCCGTCAGCAGATAGGCCCCCAGCAGCGTCAGCCCAGCCACCAGCGAGACGACGATGAGGGGTGAATTGAACCAGTCCAGCCGCACGCCCTGATCCAAGGCGACGGTAATCAGGGCGAATGCGGGCACGCCGAAAGCCATACCGGGCCAGTTGGCCTGCGGGAAACGGTCTGTCTGGATGGGGTCTTTGGGCAGACCCCATCCGATCAGCAAGGCGGCAATCGCCGCGAGCGGAAGAATCTGCCAGTACACCCAGCGCCAATCGAACAGGCCATCCGTCCATTGCCCCGCCAGCCAGATCGAAAGGTTGGGCGCGAAGGTGGCCGTCAGTGCATACAGCGCCAATCCGTGCAGCCGGATGTGGGGCGGCAGGAACTTCAATGCCGCCATCATCAGCACGGGGATCATCGTGCCGCTGGCGATGCCTTGCAGGAAGCGCATGACCAGCAGCAGATCGAGGTCATGGATGAAGGGGATGCACACCGCCAACAAAGTGCATGCACCGATCATCCACAGCTCGAATCGGCGCACCGAGAGGGTGATGGCGAACCATGCCGAAAACGGCATGGCGATCACTTCGCCCGCGCTATAGACGGTGGTGAGCCAGGAGGCATCGTCCAAGCCGAAGCCCAGCGCGCCGCGCACGTCCGCCAGGGCCAATGCGCCCACGCGGTTGTTCAGGCCGGCCATCATGGCCGCGATGAGGATGCCGACCAGCCCCGCAATCGCCCGCTTCGGAGGGGCTGCCGCAGCGGCGGGTGCGGGCGGCGCCGCTGTCGGTTGCAACGCTGCGGCACTCATTGCTCAACCTTGGGTTGCGAGGTAGCCGACGACGCGATGGTCGTCAGGGGCGCATCGCCGCCGGCCTGCCGTTCGGATGTGAGTGCGTCGGGGTCCCAGCCGCCGCCCAGCGACTTGTAGAGATTGACCAGGGTGAGCGCAGCGTTGGTGGCGCTGGCATTGAGGCTGGTCTGGCTGGCAAGAACGCCACGCTGCGCGGCCAGAACATTCAGGTAGTCGGCAGCGCCTTCCTGATAGCCGCGCTCGGCAGCATGCAGCGCCTGCTTGTTCTGTTCATACGACACCAGCAGTTCGGTATGGCGGTTCTGCTGAGCTGCCCAGGCATCGAGAGCGTTGTCCACTTCATGCCAGGCTTGCAGCACCGTCTGCCGGTAGGCAATGGCGGCAGCTCTTTGCCGTGCCTCGTTCAGCGCCAGGCGCTGCTTCAGACGCCCGCCCTGAAAGATGGGAAGATAGACCGTCGGGCCGACGGAGAAGAACCGGGAATCCCAACTGTCGAGGTCGTTGAACTCGAAGGCTTCGACGCCGACCCTGCCTTTCAGGCCGATTCGCGGGTAGAAATCGGCTTTGGCAACGCCGATGGCTGCCGTCGCAGCATGGAGTTGAGCTTCGGCGCGCTGTATGTCCGGCCGCCTGTGCGCCAATTCGGAGGGCAGGCCCACCGGCACATTGGAAGGAAGCGACGGCAAGGGCATCGCTTCAAGCAACTGCGTATCGAGGGCGCGCGGCTGCTCCCCCAGCAGCAGTGCCAAGGCGTTCATCAGCGTGTTGCGGCGCTGGACCAGTTCGGGCACCAGCGCCTCGACCGTTGCCAGTTGCGCGCGCGCCGAAGCGGTTTCAAAACGTGTGGCGACACCATTGCGCTCACGGCTCTCGGCAAGGCGGAGGGTGCGATCGGCGACCTCCAAGTTCTGCCGGGTGATATCCAGTTGCGCTTGCGTACCGCGTAACTGGAGATAGGTGCGGGCCACCTCGGCGGACAAGGCCACCCGTGCCGCTTCGCGTTCATATACCGTGGCCTCGAAAGCGGCTGCGGCGCCTTCGCGCGATCGCCGCGCACGGCCCCATAGGTCAAGTTCCCAACTGGCGTCGAATCCCAACTGCCAGAAGTCGCTCGCGCTCGTCGGTGCGCCCAACGCGGCAAACTTGCCGTGCTCACTGATGGCCTCGCGGGAATAGCCCGCCGAAGCGCCCACGCTGGGCAGCAGCAGCGAGGAGGCAATCCCCAACTGCGCCCGGCTTTGCTCGATGCGCTCGGAAGCTATCTGCAGGTTCAGGTTGCCCGCCTGCGCACGGGCTTGCAGATCCGTCAGCACGCCATCGTTGAACAACGTCCACCATGAAGATGGGAAGTTCGCGGCGGATGTTTCCTGAGTCTGCGTGTAGTCCGCCCTGGGCGACAGTTGGACGGCTGCGAGCCTGTCGTCGGGTTTCACGAAGTCAGGACCAACCGCGCAGCCGACCAGTGAGATCGTGAAGAGCGCCGAGCCTGCTTGTCGCAGCAGTTGTGAGAGCAGCGGTTGTGACGTCATGAAGGCTCATCCAATATGCGATTAGTACCGAACCGCTCGGTTTACTATAGAGACAAAAATTAGGCCACCAGCTCATAGGGGATTTCAGCAACTACTTAAGTGCAGCTACCCGTGAGATGGTTGGCTAAGTTGATTCGTACCGAGCGGTTTGGTACTATACCGAAATCAAGCCACCGTGTCAAAACTTCCAAACCAAGCAGACCAAGCAGATGCCACGCACCAACCAAGTCATGACCGCCCCGCCGCCGAGCAACGGCGAGCTGAACGCCAAGGCGCTCACCGTCCTGCGTGCAGCGCGCAACATCTTCCTGACCCATGGGTTCAGCGCGGCAACCACCGACATGATCCAGCGCGAGGCTGGCGTGTCCAAATCCACGGTGTATGCGCACTACGCGAACAAAGAAGCCCTCTTCACTGCGGTGATCGAGGCCGAATGTGCGGCATTCACGAAAACGGTGCATGGCATCGAATTCCACCCGGGAAAGCTGCGAGAGACGTTGACCCTGTTGGCCAAGGCCTACCTGGACATCGTGCTCTCACCTAGTGGACTGGCTGTCTTCCGCGTCGTGATTGGCGAAGCACCGCGTTTTCCCAAGCTCGCACGGACGTTCTACTTGGCCGGCCCGCAGGTCATGACGACGTTGGTTGCCGAGCAACTCTCCAAGGCGGCAGCATCCGGCGAGGTTGATCTTGGCGAGATCGGCCGCGAGACGGCCGCCAATCTGTTCATCAATCTAGTTCGGGGTGAGCCTCAGCTTCAGTGCCTGACTCATCCGGATGCCGCGCCTTCCTCGGCGCAGATCGACCAGTGGGCAAACGCAGCCGTGGTGACATTCATGCGTGCCTACGGCCGCGGTGAGGAAGCGACCAGTAAACGTTCCCGATCATGATGCCGAATGGGTCAACCGAAACGGGAAAAGCAAGCGATGCCCTTCGGGTGATGGAGCTTTCTACAGCCATCACGCGGCTTTCCACAGCCAGAAATCAAGTGCTGAATCGCGTAGCTGCTCCGTTTGGTTTGACCGCTGTGCAGGTCATGGCACTACACCATGTGTCGGCCACTCCGGCATCTACGCCTAGCACTTTGGCTCGTAGTCTGGAAGTCGATTCAGCCTCGGTGACGAGGCTGTTAGACCGCCTTGAGAAGAAGGGCATGATCCAGAGAGCGGCGCAGGAGCGTGTGGATCGCACGCATGACCGAAGAGTTATCGAAATTGTTCTGACTGAGCGTGGAAACAATGCAATACGTGAATTGAAATCGCATTGGCACTCCGCGCTCTCGCAACTGATGGAGGCGTTCAAACAAAGCGAAATACATGGCTTGTTGCGCTTGCCGGAACTGTGCAACCAGGACGCCCTTCATCTCGCCCTCGATTGCAAACCGTTGTCTGTCACAGAACCACGGCCGTGAAACGGAAATCGGGGGCACTTCATGGAGCTACGTCACCTTCGCTGCTTTGTCGCCCTCGCCGAAGAACTGCATTTCACCCGAGCCGCCGAGCGCCTGCATATCGAGCAGCCACCTTTATCCCGGGCCATCAAGGAACTGGAGGATGAGCTGGGCGTCTTGCTCTTCGACCGGGACCGTAGAGGAACCCGGCTGACCGCAGCAGGTACCGCGTTCCTGCAAGACACTCGCCGACTATTCGCCGTCCTGGAACAAGCACGAGAGAATGCCAAGGCCGTCGCAGCGGGTTCGCGAGGCAGCCTGCGCATCGCAGTGTCCGATGGCGCGATCGATCCTTGGCTATCGGATTTTCTCGCCAGTTGCCGCGCTGAAGAGCCAGACATCGAGATCCGCTTGTCCGAGGTGCCGTTGGCCGAGCAGTTGCGCGGCCTGCGTGCCGGCGACTTCACCATCGGGTTCGCGCACACGGCCGAAGTCGGCGACGACATCGTTGCCGAGCCGATCTGGCAAGACCCGCTGGTGATCGCCGTACCAGTCAGGCATGAGCTGCTCGTCCACAAGGCAGTCCCGCTCCATGAATTCGGCGGCCACCCACTCGTACTGTGCGATCCACAGGTATGCGAAGGTTACTGTCGTGAACTGGCTCGGCTTCTACGGCTTCTGGAACGCGAACCGAATGTGGTCGAACACGTCTCCTCGCTGGAGATGATGCTTACCCTGGTCAGCGCGGGTTTTGGTGTCGGTTTCACGACAGCGACCAGGGTTGCCATCAGTTCACGACCAGATGTGCTTACCCGCCCTCTGGCGGTGGATTCCGCAGTAATCACAACCTATCTGCTCCGGCTCGGCGGCGGCGACGCACCGGCTTCGCTGGAGCGATTCATCGTTCGTCTGCGCGATCTCGTCCGCCTACGTGACAGTCTGGGTAGCTGACAGCGCCATCATCGACGGTCACCCTCAAGAATTGGTGTTGCCGCCGGTGCCAAGGTAGCGCTCCGTTGCAGCCATCAATTCAGCAGCGCTTATTCCGAGCGCCATGGCAATTTTCAATATGAGAGGAAGCGTGGGCACGTGCTCCCCGCGCTCAATCTTGCCCATGTGCGAGCGCGAGATGCCTGCTCTAGATGCAAACTCGTCTTGAGCGATGCTTTGAGCGACGCGCGCAGCGCGCACGGCCTGCCCAAAGGCTAACGCTGGCTCGGATTCATATGTCGATGTGCCAGAGGGGCGGCCTGGCTGAATAGTGGGCTTCTGCATTAGCAGAAGCGTCGAACAATCTTCCGAAATTAACCACGTTAAAGTTATAGACGTTAAAGTTCTCTCTTAACTATCATGTCGGCTTGTTCTCGACCTGCTTAGCCGCCTTTGCGGCGCCATCATGTTCAACGCCACCGGCCAGTTCTCCCGTCTCAGGCTTGCCATAGCGCCAGGCGTACCGTCGTCAAAGCTCTCGGCACTGCTGGCGCTGCAACGCGCGGAAGAGCCGGATGTCACCCTCGCATTCTTCGAGGTTTCAGATGAAGATCTGCGTGAGGGACTCCATGAGAGCCGCTACGACGCAGGGCTATCGGTTCAGGCATCGAACGACGCAGCCTTGAAAATCCAGCCGTTGTGGATCGAAGACATGGCCGTTGCCGTGCCTCCACGGTTCCCTTTGCTTGACCAGGCGACACTCAC
Organism: Acidovorax sp. 35-64-16; assembly: GCF_002281195.1. Lineage (NCBI taxonomy): Bacteria > Pseudomonadati > Pseudomonadota > Betaproteobacteria > Burkholderiales > Comamonadaceae > Acidovorax > Acidovorax sp. 35-64-16. The sequence goes on from NZ_NCFM01000006.1 coordinate 172,936, forward strand.
GATCGCCGATCTGTTGGACTACTCGCTGTATCGCTGGCAGGCGGAAATCTGCTCCAAGTTGGATGAGCAGCTTTCCAACCTCCTGCCGACCGGTCGGCAGAACATCCAGTACGTGACTTCATTTGGCCTTTTGGCCACGTGGGTCGCGGCCGGCTATGGCGTGGGAGTGTCCGCGCAATCGCGCATCGCGCATGCCCATAGATGGGGGATCACGATGCGGCCGCTCATCGATGGCCCCTACGAGATCGTGACGTATTTGCAGCGTCCCCAGGAAGAAACCAGTTCAGTTGTGGACCGGTTCGAGCGTAGAGCGCTGCAAGTTGCCAGGACGGGGGCTGCATAGTTGACGTCCCCTATGGCCGGGGTAACAACCCCGACCATAGGTTCCAGCGCGAAGTTAGGCCCCCTCTAACACCGCTGCGCTATCCACCAGCCGCCGGACGCTCAGCCGCACATCCTCGGGGATGGGCCGCATGGCAATGGCTCCGGGCACATCCTCATGACGCTGGTAGTCGCCCATGATGACCCGGATGATCGCGGGCACGTTGGTCGGCTTGACCGCATCGATAGCCGCACGATCACCCAGGTCGGGATGAGGCTGGGTCAGCATGCGGTACAGGTCCCACGAATCCGCGTGCGGGCACTGGTTCATGAGCATCTGGGCCAGCTTGTGCTTGAGCGGCACCAGTTGCCAGTCGGGAACCCGCTGCCCCCGGTTGCCCAGGCTGATGGACAGCAGCTTGCCGGCTTTCAGCTCGCGGTTGATCTGGTCCTTGGACTTCCCGGCCAGCTTGCCGAACAGCGGGACCGGCAGATTGTTCGGCGACTCGTAGATGGCCAGCATTTCCTCGCGCTCGCGCTGGATGGCGGACACTTCCGGCTCCGGGGCATGCACCGGAGGCGGCGGCACCTGCGACAGCCGCTGGAACGTGATTCCGCCGCTGTTGGGGGTCACGACGATGGGCGTGGCCACCACGGGCGGCACGCCGGGGACAGCGGGCTCGGCCGCCGTGGGGGCCACGCCCACCACTTCCTCCACTTCCGCCATCGCCGGCACCCCGTCGATGCGGATGGTCAGGTGCGCGCTCGCGGCTTCGACTTCGCCCTGTTCGAGCAGGTCGAGACGGTCGGCCCAGTCCTGCATCATGCGGCGCCGAGGCTCCACGTACTTGGCATGGTTGTAGGCCGAGCTGACCTTGTTCGGGTCGGAGTGCGAAAGCTGCGCGTCCACCCAAATCTTCGGGTAGCCGATCTCGTTGAGCGCGGTCGAGATGGTGCCGCGGATGCCGTGGCCGGTCAGGCGCCCCTCGTAGCCCATGAGCTGCACGGCCTTGTTGAGGGTGTTCTCGCTGATGCGCTTCTTGAGTTCGCTGCGATGCGACAGCAGGTACTTCTGCGCCGGCCGCATCACGCCCAGTAGATAGCGCACGATCTCGATGGCCTGCAGGGACAGGGGCACGATGTAGGGCGGCACGTCCTGCGGCCGCTTGCCGGCCTTGCGCATTTCGTCCTGGAGTTGCTTGACGACCTGCGGCGGGATGATCCACAAGCCGCGGTCGAGGTCGAATTGCTCAGGCTCAGCCAGGCGCAACTCGCCCGTGCGCACCCCCGTCAGGAACAGCAGCCGGACGCCAAGCTGGGTCTGCCAGCCCCGGGGGTTGTAGCGCCGGAGCTTCTGAAGGAACTCGGGCAGCTCGGGCAGGTGCAGATAGGGGTTGTGGGCCACCGGGGGCTTGGGCTCGGCCACCACGTCCAGGTCCGCGGCTGGGTTGACTTCCAGCCCCTCGGCGATGACCAGGGCATAGCGGAACATCTGGTTGAACCAGGTGCGGACCTTCTCGGCGGTGGTGAACGCCTTGCGTTTCTCGATCGCCGCCACGACGCCCACGAGCTGGGGCCGACGAATGTCGTAGATCGACATCTTCCCCAGGGTAGGCAGCACGTCCTTGTTGAAGATGCGCAGGATCTGCGAAAGCGTGCTCTGACGACCTTCCTTGAGTTCCTTGCGGCGATGCTCGACCCAGGCATCGAAGACGTTCTTGAAGGTGTATTCGCCCGCCAGCCTGGCTGCGTGCCGGCGCTGATCGCGTTCGATTTGAGGATCGATCCCCCTGGCGAGCAGGACCTGGGCCTTGTCCCGCTCCGCGCGGGCCTCGCGCAGGCTCAGGGCGGGATAGCTGCCCAGGGACATGCGCTTTTGCTTGCCCAGCCAGCAATAACGGAAGATCCACGACTTGCCGCCTGCGGCAGAGACCATCAGGCTCAGGCAGTCGTTGTCGTAGAGGGTGTAGCGTTTGCCGGCGGTCTTGGCCTGCCGGACGATCAGATCAGAGAGTGCCATTTCGAGGCTCCTAAGTGATGACTTAGGCCCTATGCTCGTCATGGTTCCCGCTCAGCCCCAGCAACTATCCGGAAGCCGTCTCACCCGTATTCCTGTGCCTAGATTGGCGCCTAAAAAAGGCTGGCTGTGGGTGGATTTCCGTGGCGCTCGCTGGAATGAAAAAAGGGGCCGAAGCCCCTCTTTTCAACGACTTACAGACGTCAGTAGAAGTCTGTAGATCATAACTTGGAGCGGGAAAAGAGTCTCGAACTCTCGACCTCAACCTTGGCAAGGTTGCGCTCTACCAACTGAGCTATTCCCGCATTTACTTTTACACCCTGTAGTCACCTTCAGCGTGCATCAGCAAGTCTCAAATTATAGCGTTATTTTTTAGCTCTCCAGAAGCTGAGAACATTTTTTGAAAAATTTTCTCAGACCGTCCACTGAAGCGACCCAACAAATAGGCCCCGAAGGACCTTGTTGCATCGGATTGAACCAATGGTGTTCTGGAGGCGCGGTCCGGAGTCGAACCGGACTAACCGGATTTGCAATCCGGGGCATAACCGCTTTGCTACCGCGCCAAAAAATCACTTTCCTCCGACAAAAAAGGGAAGCTAACGCTTCCCTTTTTTTGGAAATTGGAGCGGGAAAAGAGTCTCGAACTCTCGACCTCAACCTTGGCAAGGTTGCGCTCTACCAACTGAGCTATTCCCGCATTTACCGAAGCTTCACATTATACAACGTTTGCTGCGATGGAGTGTATTGTAGCGCAATTTTCAAGGGCTGCCAGCATTTTTTCATCAATGCTTCAACGGATCGGCGTTGGCCGCACCCACAACCGATTTTTCTGCCGCCGATGCCACCACGACAGCCGCCTCTTCATCACTCAAAGGAACCGGTTTGCGCTCCAAAGCAACTTCCAGCACCTTGTCGATCCATTTGACCGGCACGATCTCCAGACCGCTCTTCACGTTGTCGGGAATCTCCTGCAGGTCTTTCATGTTCTCTTCAGGGATCAGCACCGTCTTGATTCCGCCGCGCAACGCCGCCAGCAGTTTTTCCTTGAGGCCACCAATCGCAGTGACCTCGCCGCGCAGGGTGATTTCCCCTGTCATCGCCACATCACCCCGCACTGGAATCCCCGTGAGGGCGGACACAAATGCAGTAGTCATGGCGGCACCCGCGCTGGGGCCATCCTTGGGGGTGGCGCCGTCGGGTACGTGAATATGAATATCGCGCTTTTCAAAAGCCTCGTCCTTGATGCCCAACATGCGTGCCCGGCTGCGCACCACCGTACGGGCGGCTTCAACCGACTCTTTCATCACGTCGCCCAGCGAACCCGTGCGGGTGATGACACCCTTGCCCGGCATGGCAGCCGCCTCAATGGTGAGCAAATCGCCGCCAACTTCCGTCCACGCAAGCCCAACCACCTGGCCGACCTGGTTCTGAGACTCCGCGCGGCCGTAGGTGTATTTGCGCACCCCCAAAAAGTCGGGCAGGTTATCTTCATTCACGACGACCTGCGGCTGCAGCTTTTTGAGCTGCAACCCCTTCACCACCTTGCGGCAGATCTTGGAGAGCTCGCGCTCCAGCGAGCGCACACCGGCCTCGCGGGTGTAGTAGCGCACCATATCGCGCACAGCACCTTCGGTGATGAGAAGTTCCTCGTCCTTCACGCCATTGTTCTTGAGCTGCTTGGGTAGCAGGTATTTCATGGCGATGCTGGTCTTCTCGTCTTCGGTGTAACCCGACAGGCGAATCACCTCCATGCGATCAAGCAGGGCGGGCGGAATGTTCATCGAGTTCGATGTCGCCACGAACATGACGTCGCTCAGATCGAAGTCCACCTCGACATAGTGGTCGCCAAAGGTGTGGTTTTGCTCCGGATCCAGCACCTCCAGCAGCGCACTCGACGGGTCGCCCCGAAAATCGGTGCCCAGCTTGTCGATTTCGTCCAGCAGGAACAGGGGGTTGCGCACTCCTACCTTGCCCAGGCTCTGCAGCACCTTGCCTGGCATGGCGCCGATGTACGTGCGGCGATGCCCACGGATTTCCGCTTCGTCGCGCATCCCGCCAAGCGCCATGCGCACATACTTGCGCCCGGTCGCTTTGGCAATCGACTGCCCCAGCGAGGTCTTGCCCACGCCGGGTGGCCCCACCAGGCACAGGATGGGCGCCTTGACCTTGTCCACGCGCTGCTGCACTGCAAGATATTCAAGGATGCGGTCCTTGACCTTGTCGAGGCCGAAATGGTCTTCATTGAGCACCGTTTCGGCATTGCCCAAATCGTGCTTGATCTTGCTCTTCTTGCTCCAGGGCAAGCCCGTGAGCACATCGATATAGCTGCGCACCACGGTGGCTTCTGCCGACATGGGCGACATCAGCTTGAGCTTTTTGAACTCGGCCTCGGCCTTCTTGCGGGCCTCTGCCGGCATCTTGGCGAGTTTGATCTTCTTGTCGATCTCTTCAATATCGGCGCCGTCTTCCCCCTCGCCGAGTTCTTTCTGGATGGCCTTGACCTGCTCGTTGAGATAGAAGTCGCGCTGATTCTTCTCCATCTGCCGCTTCACGCGGCCGCGAATCTTCTTGTCGACATTCAGGATGTCGACTTCCCGGTCAAGCTGCTCGAACAAATTCTCGAGGCGCACCTTGACGTCAGAGAGATCCAGAACCACCTGCTTGTTCTCCAGCTTGAGAGGCAGGTGGGCCGCAATGGTGTCAGCCAACCGACCGGGGTCGTCGATGCTGGAGATGGACGTGAGAATCTCGGGCGGGATCTTTTTGTTGAGCTTGACGTACTGGTCAAACTGCTGCATCACCGCCCGGCGAAGCGCCTCGATTTCACTCGATTTGTGCTTTTCCTGGTCTTGCTCGACAGGGGTCACGGTCGCCGTGAAATGGGTTTCCGCATCGGCAATGGATGTCACCAGAGCGCGCTGCTGACCTTCAACAAGCACTTTGACAGTGCCGTCGGGCAACTTGAGCATCTGCAGGATGGTGGAGACACAGCCCACGTCGAACATATCCTCGACGGAAGGCTCATCCTTCGCGGCCGCCTTTTGCGCCACGAGCATGATGCGCCGGTCGGACTCCATCGCCAACTCAAGCGCCTTGATGCTCTTGGGTCGACCCACAAAAAGCGGAATGACCATGTGGGGGAACACCACCACATCGCGCAAAGGCAACAGCGGCAGATCAATGGGGGTGGCTGGCAGGGGGGTATGTCCGGACATGGAAATCCTCAAAGTACTCTGTGGAATATGGTCCACATGTGGGGATTTTCAACCCTTGCGCACAGCCGCACTGCAGCAAGGGTTGATGGGTTTCAGGGGGCCGCGAAAGTGCGCCCGCTCCGGTCGCTTCAGGCTTTCTTGGCCGCCTCGCGGTAAACGAGCAGAGGTGGCTTGTTTTCCTCAATCGTGGACTCGTCCACCACCACCTTTTCGACATTGCTGGTATTGGGCAGGTCGAACATGGTTCCGATCAGGGATTGCTCCAGAATCGAGCGCAGACCGCGGGCACCCGTCTTGCGCGCCAACGCCTTGCGGGCAATTGCCTTCAGCGCGGCGGGGCGAATCTCCAGATCCACGCCTTCCATGGCCAATAGCTTGCTGTACTGCTTGACCAGCGCATTCTTGGGCTCGGTCAGGATCTGCACCAGCGCGTCTTCGCTCAGCTCGGCCAGTGCCGTCACCACGGGCATGCGGCCCACCAGCTCTGGAATCAAGCCAAACTTGATCAGATCTTCTGGTTCGATCTCGGTAAACACCTCGGACAGCGAGCGCTGCTTCTTGCTCTTGACCGATGCGCCGAACCCGATACCCGAAGCCTCGGTGCGGTTTTCGATGACCTTTTCAAGACCTGCGAACGCGCCACCGCAAATGAACAGGATGTTGGTCGTGTCGATCTGCAGGAAATCCTGGTTGGGGTGTTTGCGCCCGCCCTGGGGCGGCACGCTGGCCATGGTGCCTTCGATGAGCTTGAGCAACGCCTGCTGCACGCCCTCGCCCGACACGTCGCGCGTGATGCTGGGGTTGTCCGACTTGCGGGAAATCTTGTCGATCTCGTCGATGTAGACAATGCCGCGCTGGGCGCGCTCCACCTCATAGTTGCAGCTTTGCAGCAGCTTCTGAACGATGTTCTCAACGTCCTCGCCCACATAGCCCGCCTCGGTCAGCGTGGTGGCATCGGCCATGACGAAGGGCACATCCAGCATTCGCGCCAAAGTTTGCGCCAGCAGCGTCTTTCCCGAACCCGTGGGGCCGATGAGCAGAATATTGCTCTTGGACAGCTCCACGTCGTCCTTGTGGGCCTTGTCCTTGTGACGCAGGCGCTTGTAGTGGTTATAGACGGCCACCGCCAGCGTGCGCTTGGCCTGCTCCTGACCAATGACATAGTTGTCCAGGTTGGTCTTGATTTCTACCGGGGTGGGCAGGTCGCTGCGCCCTTCACGCGCCAGGTCACCGACTGGAAGCTCATCGCGAATGATCTCGTTGCACAGGTCAATGCACTCGTCGCAGATAAAGACCGACGGACCGGCGATCAGCTTCTTCACTTCATGCTGGCTTTTGCCGCAAAAAGAGCAGTAAAGGGTTTTTTCGCTGGAAGAGCCTTTTTTCTCGGCCATGGGGGCAATGCCTTGTTACGGAAAGTTGTCGGGATGATACCCAAATAAAAAGCGGCGTCTTCCCAGCGGGAAAACGCCGCGTGGCCACCACGGGCCGACTCAGGAACGCTTGTGAATCACCTGATCGATGATGCCGTAGTCCTTGGCTTCGTCGGCTGTGAGGAAGTAGTCGCGCTCGGTGTCTGATTTGACCTTTTCCAGAGGCTGTCCTGTGCGCTCGGCCAGGATGCGGTTCATCTGGTCCTTGGTGCGCAGGATGTCGCGCGCATGGATCTCGATATCGGTAGCCTGGCCGCGCGCGCCGCCCAGCACCTGGTGAATCATGACCTTGGAGTTGGGCAACGAAAACCGCTTGCCCTTGGCGCCAGCCGCCAGCAAGAAAGCGCCCATGCTGGCCGCGAAACCCACGCAAAGGGTGGATACATCCGGCTTGATGAACTGCATGGTGTCGTAAATCGACATGCCCGCCGTGACGCTTCCGCCCGGAGAGTTGATGTAGAACGAAATATCCTTGTCTGGGTTTTCACTTTCCAGAAACAGCAACTGGGCCACCACCAGATTGGCCGTCTGGTCGTTGACCTCGCCCACCAGGAAAATCACGCGCTCCTTCAGAAGGCGCGAATAGATGTCATAGGACCGCTCGCCGCGGCCCGACTGCTCGATGACCATGGGGACCATGCCCAGGCCTTGTGTTTCCAATGCGCTCATTATTTCTCCAGTCAGGCAGCTACTGTACCCAGAAATGAATTGGGGCTTGTGCACCAAAGCACAAGCCCCTGATGGCTGGCTGGCGCGAGATCATCCGCAAGGGATGGACTCGGCCGCCCGGTCTCAGCCTTGGGCCATCAGTTCGTCAAACGAGACGGCCTTGTCGATCACCTTGGCCTGGCCCAGCACGAAATCGGTCACGTTGTTTTCGATGACAACGGCTTCGACTTCGGCCAGACGCTGGCGGTCACCGAAGTACCAGCGCACCACGTCTTCAGGCTTCTCGTAGCTGGCAGCCAGCTCGTCGATGTGGGCCTTGAGTTGCTCGGGCTTGGCGAACAGCTCATTGGCGCGAACCAGTTCCGCCACCACCAGGCCCAGGCGCACGCGGCGCTCAGCCTGGGGACGAAACACGTCTTCCGGAATCTCGGCCTTGTCGGCGTCCTTGATGCCGCGCTGCTTGAGTTCGGCACGGGCACCTTCGAGCAGGCGGGCGATTTCAGCCTGCACGCTGGCGTTGGGCAGGTCGAGCTCAGCCTTGGCAACCAGGGCGTCCATCACAGCTGCCTTGTTGCGGGCCAGCAGGCGGAACTTGACTTCACGCTCCAAGTTCTTCTTGATGTCGGCGCGCAGGCCTTCCACCGAGCCGTCAGCAATGCCCAGTGACTTGGCCAGGGCATCGTTCACTTCGGGCAGATGGGCGGCTTCGATCTTCTTGACGGTGACCAAGAAGTCGGCCGTTTTGCCGGCAACATCCTTGCCGTGGTAGTCGGCTGGGAAAGCCAGGGGGAACGTCTTGCTTTCGCCCGACTTCATGCCGCGCACTGCGTCTTCGAATTCCTTGAGCATCTGGCCTTCGCCAACCAGGAACTGGAAGTCTTCAGCCTTGCCGCCTTCAAAAGGCTCGCCGTCGATCTTGCCTTCGAAATCCACCGTCACACGATCACCGTCCTGTGCGGCTGCGTCCAGGGCGCGCTGGGCAAAGCTGCGACGCTGCTTGCGCAGAATGTCAATGGTTTTGTCGATGGCAGCATCGGTCACTTCGGCCGAGAGCTTTTCCACTTCCACGCCCGCCAGATCAGCGATCTTGACTTCAGGGAACACTTCAAAGATGGCGTCAAAGGTGACCTGGCCTTCTGGGGCGCCTTCCTTCTCGGTGATGCGTGGCTGCCCCGCCACGCGCAGCTTGGCTTCGTTGGCGGCCACGGCAAAGGCCTCACCCACCTTGTCGTTCAGCACTTCGTACTGCACAGAGTAGCCATAACGCTGGGTGACAACATTCATGGGCACCTTGCCAGGACGGAAACCGTCCATCTTCACGGTGCGAGCCATGCGCTTCAGACGCGAGTCAACTTCGGTCTGGATGGTGGTCAGGGGCAGGCTCAGCGTGATCTTGCGCTCGAGCTTTTCAAGGGTTTCAACAGTAACGGACATCGCTATTCCTCGTATGGATGTGGATCGTGCTGGCTGCAGCGCAGCGGCGCCGTGTTCCGCAAAGTCTCACAGGGGTGGTGCGCGGGGGGGGACTCGAACCCCCACACCATTGCTGGCGTCAGGACCTAAACCTGGTGCGTCTACCAATTTCGCCACCCGCGCGGTTCTACAAACAAACAGGCGGCAAACTGAGCTGCCGCCTGTGTGAAATCGGTCAACCTTCTATTTTACCCTGATGTGGGAAGCAGTTTGAATACATGCGTTCATGCCACCTCGGGAACGGGGCGGCGCACACGGAACCAGGCGGCATACATGGCCGGCAGGGCCAGCAATGTCAGCACCGTGGCCACCACGAGTCCGCCCATGATGGCAACGGCCATGGGCCCCCAGAACACGCTGCGCGACAGCGGAATCATGGCCAGCACCGCCGCCGCTGCCGTGAGCACGATGGGCCGCAGCCGCCGCACCGCCGACTCCACAATGGCATCCCACGCGGGCACACCCCGGGCGCGGTCCTGCTCGATCTGGTCGATCAGGATGACCGAATTGCGCTGGATCATTCCCATGAGCGCGATCACGCCCAGCAACGCCACAAAGCCAAACGGCCGACCCAGCAGCAGCAAGGCCCCCGCTACGCCCGCCAGGCCCAGCGGCCCGGTCAGAAACACCAGCATCGCGCGACTGAAGCTGTGCAGTTGCAGCATGAGCAGCGTGAAGGTGATGAACAGCATGATCGGAATGCCCGCTGCAATCGACGCCGAGCCCTTGGAGCTTTCTTCCACGGCCCCCGCCACTTCAATGCGATATCCCCCCTGCCCCGCAGCGCGCCATTGGGCCTCTATCTCCTTGAGGGCCGGAAGCAGCGCCGCCGTCACCGTGGCGCCTTGCAGACCTTCGGTCACGTCGCCCTGCACGGTGATGGCGTAGTCGCGGTTTTCGCGCCACATCACGCCGGGCTCCCAGGTGAACACGGGCTTGGCGATCTGCGTGAGCGGGATCGACTTGCCCGAAGCAGTGGGCAGGTAGGCATTGGCAATGTCGGTGATGGCGTTGCGCTCATCCAGCGGCTGGCGCAGCACGATGTCGATCAGCTTGTCGCCCTCGCGGAATTGCCCCACCTGCGTGCCCGACAAAATGGTCTTGGATGCCTGCGCAATGGACTGACTGGTTACCCCCAGCGCGCGCGCTTTGGCCTGATCCACCTCCAGGCGCAGCACCTTCACCGATTCGTTCCAGTTGTCGTTCACGCCGCGCATGTCAGGGCTCTGGCGCAGCACGGCCTTGACCTCGTCGGCGCGCTCGCGCAGCACCAGCGGGTCCGGCCCCACCACGCGAAACTGCACGGGATACGGCACTGGCGGCCCATTGGGCAGCAACTTGATGCGGCCACGCACTTCGGGGAACTCCTGTGCCAGCAGTGCAGGCAACTTGTTTCGGAGCGACTCGCGGATTTTCAGGTCTTGCGGGACCACGATGAACTGCGACACATTGGTCTGCGGAAACACCTGGTCGAGCGGCAGGTAAAACCGCGGCACACCCGAACCCACCCAGGTGCTGACAGTGCTCACGCCGGGTTCGGAAAGCAGACGCTGCTCCACCCGCTTGGTGACCTCTTCATTGCCCGCGAACGAAGTGCCCTCGGGGAACCAGATGTCCACCATGATTTCGGGGCGACTCGAATCCGGAAAGAACTGCTGCTGCACCTTGCCCATGCCCACAACGCCCAGAGCAAAGGTCAGCACCGTGGCGCCAATGGTCAGCCAGCGGTGCTCCACGCACCAGTGCACCAGCCGTCGAAAAGCGCTGTAGAAAGGGCTGTCGAACACCTCGTGCGGGTCGTCCGTGATGCCATGCGTGGCCTGCGCCGCCGCCACATGCGGCGGCACCTTCAATAGCAGCGTGCCCAGATACGGCACAAAGTAAACCGACACGATCCAGCTCAGCACCAGCGCAATCACCGTCACGGCAAAGATGGCAAAGGTGTATTCGCCCGTCACGGACTTGGCGATGCCGATGGGCAGAAAACCGGCGGCGGTGATGAGCGTTCCTGTCAGCATGGGCATGGCCGTGAGCTCATAGGCAAAGGTCGCGGCACGCACCTTGTCGTAGCCCTCTTCGAGCTTGAGCACCATCATCTCCACCGCAATGATGGCGTCGTCCACCAGCAGGCCCAGCGCAATGATCAGCGAGCCCAGCGAGATCTTGTGCAGGCCGATATTCCAGTACCACATGGCCAAAAAGGTCACGGCCAGCACCATGGGAATGGTGATGCCCACCACCAAGCCCGGGCGTGGGTCGATGTACCAGCGCTTCCACAGGGGGTGGTTGCCCGGGCGCTTGTGCAGCCCCAGGCTGATAAAGCTCACCGCCAGCACAATCACCACCGCCTCGATCAGCACCTTGACGAACTCGTTCACCGAGGTGGCCACGGACTTGGGCTGGTCCTGCACATTCACCAGTTTCACCCCTGCCGGCAGCGTGCCATTGATGCGTTCCGCCCCTACATGCAAGGCCTTGCCCAGCGCAATGATGTCGCCCCCCTTGGCCATGGAGACGCCCAGCGCAATCACCTCGCGCCCCTGGTGGCGCACCTTCACCGTGGCTGGGTCCACATAGCCGCGCTGCACATCGGCAATGTCCGACAGGCGCAGTTGTGCGCCCGAAGGGCCCCGTATGGGCATGGCGCGCAGGTCTTCAATGGCATTGAACTGCCCCCCTACCCGCACTTGCACCTGGTCTTGCGGCGTCTGGAAGGCGCCAGCGCCCTCCACTGCGTTTTGCTGGCCCAGTTGCGCCAGCACCTGGTTCATGTCCAGGCCCAGCTGCGCCAGGCGTTTTTGCGAGATCTCGATGAACAGCTTTTCGTCCTGCACACCAAAAAGCTCAACCTTGGCCACATCGGGCACGCGCAGCAGCTGCTGGCGCGCGTCGTCGGCAAATGTTTTGAGTTCTGCGTAGCTGAAGCCCTCGGACTCCAGCGCGTAGATCACGCCATACACGTCGCCAAAGTCGTCATTGAAGAACGGCCCCTGGATGCCACCGGGCAGCGTGTAGCGCATGTCGCCCACCTTTTTGCGCACGCTGTACCAGACGTTGGCCACCTCGCTGGCCTTGGACGAGTCCTTGATCTGAAAAATGATCTGCGACTCGCCGGGCTTGGAATAGCTGCGGATCTTGTCGGTGTAAGGCACCTCTTGCAGCGTGCGCTCGATCTTGTCGGTCACCTGCTCGGCCACCTGCTGCGCCGTGGCGCCCGGCCAGTAGGTGCGCACCACCATGGCCCGAAAGGTAAAGGGCGGGTCTTCGTCCTGCCCCAGCTGAAAATAGGCCGCAAAGCCCAGCAGCATCAACACCACCATGAGGTAGCGGGTGAGCGCGGGGTGGTCGAGTGCCCACTTGGAGAGGTTGAACCCCTCTTTGGGTTGTCGTTGGGTCATGGCCTGCCTTACTTTGCGGAAGAGGCCGCAGCCGCTGCAGATGCGGCAGGCACTGCCGGAATAGCTACTGAATTCGTAGCTGTCTGCGCTTTAGGCACGGGCGCTACAGCCGTTTTTTGCTGATAAATCATGACTTTCTGCCCCGGCGAAAGCACATGCACGCCGGTGGCCACCACCTGCATGCCGGGCGTCAGGCCCGAGGCCACCACGGCATCGTTGCCATCGGCGGTGGCGATCTGCACCACCTGCGAATTGACCGTGCTGGTGGCCGGGTCGTACACCCACACCGCCGTGGCCTGCCCTTCCTGGCGCAACGCACTGGTCGGCAGCTTGATGGCCGCAACCCCCGCATGACTCAACGCCATGGGCGTGACATACACCGTGGCGCCCAGAGCGGGCACCTCGGCGCCTTCCAGCGCCACCTTGACCTGGTAGGTGCGCGTGGCGGCATCGGCACTGGCCGCCACCTCGCGCACGCGGCCCGCCAGCGGTGCGCCGCCCGACCAGCCGCGCGCCGTCACGTCCTGGCCGGGCTTGATTAGCCCGACCTTGTCTTCGGGCACGGCAAACACGACATCGCGCGCGCCGTCTTGCGCAATGCGCACCACGGGCGCGCCCGCAGCCACCACCTGGCCCGGCTCGGCCTCAATGCCCGTCACCACGCCCGCCACATCGGCCACCAGCGTGGTGTAGGCCGTCTGGTTGCCTTGCGAAGAAAGCTGTGCACGCGCCTGGTCCAGCGTGGCCTGCGCAGCCTTGAGGGTGGCAGCGCGCCGCTCCAGCTCGGCGCCGCTGATGAAGTTCTGGTCTTTCAGTGCCTGAAAGCGCTTGAAGTCGGCTGCAGCCAGATCACGCTGCGTGGTGGCAGAGGCCAGTTGCGCACGCGCCGCATCTGCCGCCAGCTGGTAATCCCGGGGGTCGAGCTGCGCCAGCACCTGACCGGCCTTCACCCGCTGGCCCAGCTCTGCCTGGCGCTGCACGATCTTGCCCGCCACCCGAAAACCCAGGCGCGACTCCACGCGCGCGCGCACCTCGCCCGAATATTCGAGCGTGGACTGCATCGCCCCGACCCCCACGGTCAGCAGCTTGACCGAGCGCACGGGCTCTTCGGGCGGCGCTGACCGGGAACACGCAGCCAGCAAGGCCGCAGAAGCGACAAGAAACAAATACCGCAGCGAAGGCCGCCGGGCGAAAGGTGTGCGCATGGGAAATCCGGGATAGAGGGGGTGGGCTGCCCCGCGCACGAAAGCCGACGAACACCGCCGACAAAGCGCGCCCTCCTTTGCGACGGGACAAGGCAACCCAACCGTGAAATTTTTACTGACTGGCCGGTTAGTAATCTAGAGGGTCGCCCTGACAATGTCAAGCGACAATGCCCGCCGTGAACCCACGCCAGCCCCCCTCCCCTCGGACTGCCCCCCCGACTTCTGCCCCCGGTGCTGCAACGGCGCCACAGTCTCCAGCGCCGGTGGTGGCGGCGCCCGTCACGCACTACGAAAACTTCCCCGTGGCCTCGCTGCTGTGCCCGCCGCACCTGCGCCAGCCCATTACAGCCATCTACGCCTTTGCCCGCACGGCAGACGACATTGCCGACGAGGGCGACGCAACGCCCGCGCAACGCCTGGCTGACCTTGCCGCCTACCGCGCCGAACTGACCCGGGTAGCCGCAGGCCAGCCGCCCGCAGCACAGTGGGCCGCTGTGTTCGGCCCGTTGCAGGCCGTGCTGCGCAACCACGCGCTGCCGGTGACGCTGCTCGACGACCTGCTCAGCGCCTTCATCCAGGACGTGCAAAAAACCCGCGACGCCCAGGGCTACGCCGACCGCACCGAGCTGCTGGACTATTGCCGCCGCTCCGCCAACCCCGTGGGCCGTCTGCTGCTGCACCTGTATGGCGTGACCGGCGCGCAAGCGCTGGAAGAAAGCGACGCCATCTGCACCGCCCTGCAACTGATCAATTTCTGGCAAGACCTGAGCGTGGACATCCCCCGCGGCCGCCATTACCTGCCCCACGCCGACTGCGCCCGCCACGGCGCCAACCCGGCGCAGCTGCACACACTGCAAAGCACCCCCGAAACCACGCGCCTGATTACCGACTGCGCCCGCTGGGCTCGCGACAGCATGGAGCATGGCGCCCCCCTGGTCCACCGCCTGCCCGGCCGCGCGGGGTGGGAGCTGCGCCTGGTGGTGCAAGGCGGGCTGCGCATTCTGGACAAGGTCGATGCCCTGCAGGGCGGCAGCCTTCACACCCGCCCGCGCCTGCATGCGTGGGACTGGGGCGTGATGCTGGCGCGCGCGCTGGTGATGTAGCGCCAACGCCCCTTCCCGCACGAGCAAAAAAAGGCCCGGCGCCGGCAGTGCCGGCGCACGGCAACCGCGGCCGGCCAGGTGCCCGGTGGATAAAGACACGAGATAAGAAAGATTCATGGGAAGCAAGGTCGTCTGACCTTGCCTGCATCAGGCGGCATATTGATGCCAAAACAGCCTCTAGCCCTTATGCAACAAGCGAAGGCAGCTATCAATATATAAGCGATTGATGGGCAGCGCGCCCTGACTTCCCCCAGGCCTCGTACCCAGGGCAGGGATAGCGAGCATGCTGCGGCATGGCCGCCCGGGTAGCCTCGCAACCATGTCCTCGTCCACCCTGTCCGTCAGCGTTTTCGACCTCTTCAAAATTGGCATCGGGCCGTCCAGCTCGCACACCGTGGGGCCCATGATTGCAGCGCGGCAGTTTGCCGTGTACCTGCGGGCCAGCGGGGTGCTGGCGGCGGTGCACTGCGTCACCGTGGAGCTGTTTGGCTCGCTCTCGGCCACTGGCGTGGGCCACGGCACCGACCGGGCCGTGCTGCTGGGCCTGGCCGGGCACGAGCCCGACCGCATCGACCCCGAACAGATCGCGCCCAACATTGCGCAAATCCGCAGCAGCGGGGCGCTGGCCCTGCTGGGTGAACACACCGTGCCGTTCATCGAAAAAGACCACCTGCTGTTTCGACGCAAAAGCCTGCCGCTGCACCCCAACGGCATGTGCTTTACCGCGCTGAACGCACAGGGCCACGCCATCGCCACGCGCGAGTACTACTCGGTGGGTGGCGGCTTTGTGATTGACACGGCGGGCGAGCGCGTGCTCAACACCGCCGCCACCGCGCAGCCCGACGCCGCAGGCCACGGCCGTGGCCTGCCCCACCCTTTTCGCACCGGCGCCGGGCTGCTGGCCCAGTGCCATGCCACCGGCCTGACCATGGCCCAGATAATGGCCGCCAACGAGGAGCATTGGCGCAGCCGCACCGAGGTGCGCCGCCAGCTCATGGCCATCTGGCACACCATGGCGAGTGCCGTGCAGCGCGGCTGCGCCGCCACCGGCACATTGCCCGGCCCCCTGCATGTACGCCGCCGCGCTGCCGAGCTGCACAAAAACCTCAGCAGCCACCCCGAGGCCGCGCTGCGGGACCCGCTCGCCATGCTCGACTGGGTGAATCTTTATGCCATGGCCGTCAACGAAGAAAACGCCGCCGGTGGCCGCGTGGTCACCGCGCCCACCAACGGCGCAGCGGGCGTCATTCCGGCCGTGCTGCACTATTACGTCAACTTTTTGCAGGGCGCTGGCCAGCCCAGCGAAGACGGCATTGCCAACTTTCTTCTGACCGCTGGCGCCATCGGCATCATTTACAAAGAAAACGCATCCCTGTCGGGCGCCGAGGTAGGCTGCCAGGGCGAAGTGGGCGTGGCGTGCTCCATGGCTGCGGGCGCTCTGGCCGCTGTGATGGGCGGCAGCCCTGAGCAGATCGAGAACGCCGCCGAGATCGGCATGGAGCACAACCTGGGCATGACCTGCGACCCCGTGGGTGGGCTGGTGCAAATTCCCTGCATCGAGCGCAACGCCATGGGCGCCATCAAGGCCATCAACGCCGCCCGCATGGCCCTGCGCGGCGACGGCCAGCATGTGGTCTCGCTCGACAAGGTCATCAAAACCATGATGCAGACCGGCGCCGACATGAAAGCCAAATACAAGGAAACCTCGCGCGGCGGGCTGGCGGTGAATGTGGTGGAGTGCTGAGGCAGCGATTGAGCCTGCCTTCCTGACCACTGTCCCGCCCCTACCAGCAGGGCGCGGTTGATGCAGCCCCGGCCCGATGGCAGCCCCATGCGGATGCTGGCCCCAGAAGGTTCATGGACGCCTTCGCTTTGACCCTGGCGGGGATGCGGCGTGTCGGCTGTTTCACGATGCCCGGCCTCGTCTATGCCTGACACCAGCGGGGGATATTGGGGCTTCGTAGAATCGCTCTGAAATAGAAATTTACTATGAAAATTAACACATCGATTCGTCGCAGACTCCTCTCCATCGTCACCACTACTGTGCTGGCATTTCCCAGCGCTCACGCCGCAGACGGCGTCACGGCCCAACAACTCCTGATTGGCCAAACCATCACGCTGCAGGGCGGCAAAAACGACTACGGCGTCGCCGTGCTCGATGGTGTCCAGGCCTACCTCGCGCAGGTCAACCGCCAGGGCGGCATCGCCGACCGCAAAGTCGTCGTCAAGGTGCTGGATGACGACAACAAGCCCGCACAGGCTGAGGCCAATGCGCGCGAGCTGATTACAAAAGACAAGGTCTTCATCGTGTTCGGCTCCATTGAAGGTGGGCCGTCCAATGCGGTGATGAAGGTCAGCAACGAACTCAAGGTGCCTTTTTTTGGCCCCATGGCCGGTTCCCCCACATTCCGCGCGCCGCACCAGCCGCTGGTCTTTCCCGTGCGCGCCGAGCACAAGGAGGAATTCCGCGCACTGCTTGAACACGCAAAAAACCTGGGCATGACACGCGTGGCCTTCCTTCGCTCGGATTCGGCGGTGGGGCAGGAGCACCTGGCCAACGTGCGCAAGATCATCCAGCCCCTCGGACTGGAGCTGGCAGCCGACCTGCCCTTCAAATCCGACATCAACGACGCGGGCATCGACGCCGTGGTGAAACAGATCGCCAGCAGTGGCGCGCAGATGGTGTTCAACCATGGCAGCACCGGCATCTATGAAAAGATCATCCGCAAAGCGCGCGAACAGCAGCTGACCACCCAGTTCTATGGCGTCAACTCGGGTTCCACCCAGCTGGCCAGGCACCTGGGGCCGCTGGCGCAGAACATGATCTTTGCCCAGGTGATGCCCAGCCCCTGGGAGCGCAAGACCGCGATCACCCGCGCCTACCAGGAAGCCTTCAAGGCCTACAAGCCCAAGGAAGACTTTTCATACGGCAGTCTGGAAGGCTACATGACAGCCCGCGCACTGGTGGAGGCGCTGCGCCGCGCCGGCCCCAACCCCACCCGTGACAGCTTTGTCGCAGGGCTCAAGGACGCCGACCTCCAGATCGACGGCCTGAAGGTGAACTACCGCAATGGCACTCACACCGGCCTGTCGCTGGTCGACCTGGCCATCGTGACCCGCGAAGGAAAATTCCGCCACTAAGAAACGCCCAGTGGCACTCTGCCCCAAGGCCCCAAGGCCCCAAGCCTGCAGCCCGGCATACCGCACCGAGACGAAGCCCTCACCTGGTCCGCGCAGGCACCAGCACCCTGACGGCCACGACGCGGCAGCCCCGGAAGACGGCGACGACCACGACGCCAGGTTGTGCGCGAAGAGGTCACAAAAGAAGGAGCGGCGTTGACACCACGACGTCCGCTTCGATCAAACTATCAAAACAATAGCTGCTCGCGCTTACCCATCAAGCGCTAGAGGCCGAAAACACCTTAAACCCCGTCACCCCGGCAAGCCCTGTGCGCCATGGGACAATCTCGCCCCATGACACCGCAGCAGTACGTTCAACAAAAGGCCGTGGCCTCGGGCAGCAGCTTTTATTACGCCTTTCTCTTCCTTCCCGCGCCGCGCCGCGCGGCCATCACGGCGTTTTATGCGTTTTGCCGCGAGGTAGACGATGTGGTGGATGAAGTGACCGACCCTGGCGTAGCCCGCACCAAGCTGGCCTGGTGGCAGGCTGAGGTGGCCAAGGCCTTTGCCGGCCAGCCCACGCACCCGGTGATGCAGGCGCTGATGCCGCACACCGCCGACTACGGCATTGAGCAGCGCCACCTGCAGGCGGTGATAGATGGCTGCCAGATGGACCTGGAGCAAACTCGTTACCTCGACTTTGCGGGCCTGAAGGGCTATTGCCATCTGGTGGCGGGCATTGTGGGCGAGGTGGCGGCGCGCATTTTTGGCCAGACCGACCCGCGCACCACAGAATACGCCCACCGGCTGGGCCTGGCGTTTCAGCTCACCAACATCATCCGCGACGTGGGCGAGGACGCCATGCTGGGCCGCATCTATCTGCCCGTGAGCGAGCTGCAACAGTTTGACGTGAAGGCGCACGAGATCTTGAAGCGCCAGTATTCCGAGCGCTTTACCGCGTTGATGCGCTTTCAGGCCGAGCGCGCGCACCGCCTGTATGACGAGGCCTTTGCCCTTCTGCCCGATGCCGACCGCCGCGCGCAAAAACCCGGCCTGATGATGGCCAGCATCTACCGCACGCTGCTGCGCGAGATCGAGCATGAGAACTTTCAGGTGCTCCACCAACGCATCCGGCTCACGCCGCTGCGCAAGTTCTGGCTGGCGTGGAAGGTGCAGGCGCTGGGCAGAATGTGAGTACCCCCAACTGTGCGGCTGCGCCGCTTCCGCCTTCTCCCTCGCTGTGCACGGGAAGGGGGACGCAACCAGTGGCCCGGCAAAGCCGGTTCCACATTGGCCCTGGCCTTGGGCCGCGCTCCTGGTGCGCGCCCAGCTCTTTCGTTGATTTCGTGGATATCCAGGTATGAAAGTGGCCGTCATCGGGGCGGGCTGGGCGGGCATGGCTGCCGCCATTGCGCACACGCAGGCGGGCCATCAGATCACGGTGTTCGAGGCGGCGCGCACCGTGGGCGGCCGTGCGCGGGCTGTGCCGGGCACGCTGCCAGACGGCTCGCCTGTGACCCTCGACAACGGCCAGCACATCTTGATTGGCGCCTATGCGACCAGCCTTCGCCTGATGCGGCTGGTGGGGGTCGATACGGATTCTGCCCTGCTGCGCCTGCCGCTCACACTGCAGTTTCCCGACGGGCAGGGGCTGCAATTGCCCGATCTGCCGCCGCCGCTGGATGCCCTGCTGGGCATTGCCCGCGCCAAAGGCTGGCATTGGCGTGACAAGCTGGCGCTGCTGCGCACGGCCACTGGCTGGCAGCTGCGCGGCTTTCGCTGCGCACCGCAGACTTCGGTGGCCGAGCTGTGCGCCGCGCTCACACCACGCCTGATGGCCGAGTTCATTGACCCGCTGTGCGTGTCGGCCCTCAACACCCCGGCGTGCGAGGCCAGCGGCCAGGTGTTTTTGCGCGTGCTGCAAGACAGCCTGTTCAGCGGCCGGGGCGGCTCCAACCTGCTGCTGCCGCGCACTGACCTGGGCGCGCTGTTTGCCGAGGCCGCCGGCCAATGGCTGCAAGCCCAAGGCGGCACGCTGCACACCGGCTACCGGGTGCAGCGCATCGCGCGCGGCCCCGCAGGCAGCACCGGCTGGCGGGTGGACGACGCGCCGTTTGACGCCGTGGTGCTGGCCACCACCAGCACCGAGGCGGCCCGCCTGGTTTTGACGGCACATACGGCACACCCCACGCTGCAAGGCCCCGAGGCGGCGGCCCTGCAGGCCTGGGCACGCAAGGCACAAGCATTGCGTTTCACCGCCATCGCCACCGTTTATGCCCAGACGTCTGCGCTCCCGCAGGGCACCGTGCTCAGCCAGCCCATGCTGGCGCTGCGCCCCGGCGCGGGCCAGCCCGCACAGTTTGTGTTTGACCGCATGCAGCTGGGCGGCCCGGCGGGCCTGCTGGCCTTTGTGGTCAGCGCCAGCGAGGGGGATCGCGCCACCCTGGAGCGGGAAGTGCTGCAGCAGGCGCAGGACCAGTTGGGGCTGCAAGGCCTGCGCATCGTCCAGACGGTTGTCGAAAAACGTGCCACCTTTGCCTGCACGCCCGCCTTGCAGCGCCCACCTCAGACCGTGGCCAACGGCCTGTGCGCCTGCGGCGACTACGTTGAAGGCCCTTACCCGGCCACGCTGGAAGGCGCGGTGTTGAGCGGCACCGCAGCAGCCGGTACTCCAGTGGCAGCAACAATGGCCTGACCGCAGGCACTGCCCTTCTTGCATTCACCGAGGCTTTCGTGCGCCAGGAGGCGTGACAGGCTACTGGCAGCCACTGGCCGCTTCTTGCAGCCTCTGGCAGCTCGCCATGCCATGGTTCTTGCGCTGGACGCGGCGTAGCCCGAACCAGGGTTTGGCGCAAGGGGAATCAACCGTGTGTAACCATTTGCAATCACAACGATAAAATAGCGACAGATGAAGATTTTTGACCACCTGTTCCCACCAAAGCACTTGGGTTTGCGCCCCTACCGGGCGCCATCGCCCGTAGGGTTCTGGCGCATCGCGGGGGCGCTGGTGCTGGTGGCTTTGTGTGGCGGCATCTATTGGTGGCAACTGCTGGCACAACAGCGCAACCAACTCGCCTTTGCCGAAAACCAGGCCCATTTGCGCACCGTGCAGATGTCCACCACCATGGCCTCGCACGTCGGGACACTGGTGGCCGGTCTGGAATATCTGGCACGCAGCCTGGCCATGAATCGCGAGGCGGAGCCCGACCACTACTTTCCCGTCGCCGTGCGCACGGCCTTGGCCACATTTCCCAACGGCAGCCTGCGGCATATTTGTGTGGCCAACGCTTCGGGTCAGGTGGTTTTTTCGAGCCTGGACCAGGACCCCAAGACCCAGGACGCACCGATTTCCATTGCAGATCGAGAGCACTTCCAGGGGCACGCCGAGCGCACCCAGCCAGCCCTGTCTATCAGTCGGCCTTCGCTGGGGCGTTTGTCGGGCAAATGGTCGGTGCAGTTTTCGTACCCGGTGATGCGGGGCGGGCAGTTTGATGGCGTGGTGGTGCTGTCGGTTGCGCCCGAGTACCTTTCTGGCCATTTCAGCGACGTTTCCACAAGTGGCAACGACGTGACGCTGCTGGTGCGCGACGATGGCGCCTATCTGGCGCGCTCTGACCGGCAGGAAGAGGTGCTGAGCCTGTCCGTGCCGCCCGATATCGAATTTCTGCGCCACCCGGACCGCATGCAGGGCGAGTTCCAGGCCAAGTCGCCGATTGACGGTGTCGAGCGGCTCTATGCCTGGCAACGGCTGCGCGAGTATCCCCTTGTGGTGAGCGTGGGACTGGACCACGACAAGGCGCTGGCGACCACAAAAAGCAGTATTGCGCAAAGCCGCCTCTGGAACGCCGCAGGCACGCTGCTGGCAGTGTTGGCTGCCCTGTGGATTGCGTTGCTTTTTATGCACCAGCGGCGAATTCAGGCGCGCCTGGAGCAGCACCAGCAGCGCTATCAGCTGGCGCTGGAGGGCGGCAACCTGGGCACCTGGGAATGGACCACCAACACCGACCACCTCCATGTCGATGAACGCTGGCACACCCTGATGGGCTCCAGCCCGTCCGATGGGCCTCCCAGCCTGGACAGCCTGCGCGCACGCGCGCACCCGCAAGACTGGCCGGCCTGGAAAGCAGCACTTGACGCCCATGTGCGCGGAGATTCCGACGTTTTTGAGGCCGAGTCCCGCATAAGCCACCCCGATGGAACCTGGCGCTGGATCCATGTGCGGGGGCGCATCATTGAGCGGGCACCTGCAGATCAGCCCCAGCAGATCAGCGGCACCTGCACCGATGTGACGCAGAGATATGCCGCAGAGGCGGCACGCGAAGAACTGCAACTGAGACTGTCCAAGCTTGTGCAGCAGGTGCCTGGCACCGTCTTTCAATACCGGCTTAAACCCGATGGCAGCAGCCATTTTCCTTATTCCAGCTCCGGGATTTTGGGTATTTATGGTCTTTCACCCGAAGAGGCCGCCATGGATGCAGCGCATGTGTTTGCACGCATGCATCCCGAGGACCGGGATCGCGTCAAGGGCAGCATTGGCGATTCGGCTCGCACACTGACCACATGGCACGCCGAATGGCGGCAGATCCGGCAGGACGGGGAGGCGCGCTGGCTGGAGGGCTCCGGCAACCCCCAGCGAGAAGCCGACGGCAGCACCCTGTGGCACGGCTACATCCACGATGTGACCGAGCAACATGCGGCCACACAAGCGCTGCGCCGCAGTGAAGAACGGTTGCGTCTGACAGTAGCCGCCGTGCAGGATGGTCTGTGGGAATGGGACACCACCAGCCACAGGGTTACGCCCGATGCCCGCTGCCATGAGATGCTGGGTTACCACGGGCAGCCCAGCCCCCTGTCATTTTGCGCATGGCGCCGGTTGGTGCACCCCGACGACCGTGGCACCTTGCTGGCGGTGTTGCAGCAACAGATTGCCCTGTACCAGCCGTTCAACCAGGAAGTGCGTTTGCGCACGGCAGATGGCCAATGGCGCTGGGTCGAAATCCGGGGCCAGGCGACCCCTTCACCCGCGGGCACCGTCTCGCTGGTCATTGGCACACAGACCGACATCAGCCAGCGCCGCGCGGACACCCTTTTGCACCACGCCGTGCTCGACAACGCGGCTGCGGCGCTGCTGGTCACCTCTGCCGACAACACGATTGAACTGGGCAACCGGCGTGCGGAAGAATTTTTTTCCGTGGATGGGCTGCCACTCAAGGGCCGCAGCATGCGCATGATCTGCCGTGAAGACGCAGCCTTCAGTGACTTTTGCCAGTCGGTGGAAGAAGTCCGTCGCACCGGGACTGTGCACGTGGAACACCAATTGCCCACCACCTCCAAGGGACTGCGCTGGTTCTCGATTCGCGGCACCCTGCTGGACCCGGAGCAACCCGCTGGCAACCTGATCTGGACCCTGGTGGACACCACCGAGCGGCGCGAGGGCGTAGAGGCCCTCTCCACCGCACGCACGCACCTGCTGGAAATCATTCGGCATTTTCCGGCAGGCGTTCTGGTGCAGGACTCGGAGGGCGCGCCCGTGGTGGTGAACCAGGCCCTGTGCGATCTATTCGAGGTGCCTTTGCGCGCGGCCGATGTCATGGGTTATAGCCGTGCAGAACTGGCAATGCTGGTGCCGCCGGAAGCGCGGTCGGTTCTGCCACCCGACAGCCCTTTGCACGATGATGCGGTGGCATCCACCCACGAGGTTGCGCTGGGGGATGGGCGCACGGTGCAAATCCAGTTCATTCCCATCCTCACCCCCCACGGTGATCAACTGGGGCGGCTGTGGCTTGCCAAAGATGTGACCGAACGCCGGCGCCATGAGCAGACCCTTGAGCGCCTTGCCAGCACCGACACCCTGACAGGGCTTGCCAACCGCCGCGCCTTCATGGAGCGGCTGGAGCCAGAGTGCGCGCGCCAGGCCAGTGGCGGGCCTGGTGGCATGGTCCTCATGCTCGACCTGGACCATTTCAAGCGCGTCAACGACACCTGGGGTCACGCCACGGGCGATGTGGTGCTGGTGCACCTGGCCCGCATGCTCAAAGGCAATCTTTTGCGTTCACACGATCTGGCGGGTCGCCTGGGCGGCGAGGAATTTGCCGTGCTGCTGCCCGGCACCACCGCCCAGGAGGCCACCGCAATTGGCGAGCGCCTGCGCCATGCACTGGAGCAAAGCCGCATCCATGCCGGCGATGGCACCATCCTCCAGGTCACCATGAGCATTGGCGCTGCCCCTCTGCACGCCGACGCACATGCCACCCTGGCCCAGGCCGATGCCGCGCTGTACGAAGCCAAGAACACAGGGCGCAACAAGGTCGTATTGGTGCAGCCAGCAGAGGCGGCCCCCGAGAAAACGCCCTGAACATGGCGTTGCGGCGTAACGGCCCTGGCCGCGTGGCATGGTTGCCGCCGACGGCATTGCGATACAACAGGGTGCGCCAGCGTCCGGCCCGATGAAAACGGGCCCGTGCAGCCTGCACCACTGCAAAGGCTCCACCCCGCTTGGCCTGAACGGCCTCAATGGCATGGAAGCCTTATCGGGCCAGCCCCATGTTCATCGCCCTTGCAGCAAGCCCGCCGGGTGGCGGCGTTACTTCTCCAGCCACCACTGGATGACCACCTTGGCCAAAAACCCGAGAAACCCCACGCCCAGGCCCAAAAACAGCACGAAAGTGCCAAACCGGCCGGCCTTGGAGGCCCAGGCCAGCTGCCCGATGATGAATACCATGTACAGGATGAAGGCCCCCACCCCGTAGGTGAGGAAGAAGCTCGAAATCTGCGCTTCGGTGTATCCAAAAATCACGGGCGCCCCCCTTGGGTCGGCGTGGCGTGGACCGATTCGCGCAGCGGCAGGCTGGAGGCGTCCACCAGATCGCGGTAAGCATGCCAACTGGCATGGCCCAGCATGGGCATGACGGCAATCATGCCCAGCAACAGCGAACCCAGACCCAGCAAGGTGAACCCCAGGATCAGTGCAGCCCACAGCGCCATGGGCAAGGGATTGGCCAGCACGGCCAGCCAGCTCGTCAGGATGGCCTGGCGCAGACTGGCGCGCCGGTCCAGCAGCAAAGGCATGGCCACCACGCTGGACAGGAAGATGGGCGCGGCCATCAGGCTGCCCAGTGCCAGCCACAACTCAAACAACCAGCCCTCGTCGGCCAGCACCACATGCAGCAAAAAATCTCGCGGTGTTTCGATGGGCACAGGAGCCAGCAGGGTGATCAAGGCCGCCGAGGTCACCACCCAGCCCGTGGCGGCCAGCGCCAGCAAGGCACCAAACTGCACCATGCACCAGTAGTCGTTGCCCCATTTGTGGACATGGCTGTGTTGCCAGTTGAGCCAGGTTTTGAGCACCACGGCGGTATCGGCGGGCTCGCGCTGCTCCAGTGCACGGCTGAGGGCATACAGGCTGGTGGCCAGCACGGGCGCCACCACCAGAAAGCCCGAAAGCGCGCCGGCCAGCAGCCAGAACCGGTTGTAGGCCACGGCCACGATGGCTGCGCCCACCAGCGTGATAGCCAGGCCATGCGCAAAGCTGATAGAGCCTGCACGCGCCATGTCGCGCCAGCCCAGGGCCAGCCAGGCCAGTGGTTGCATCAGCCCGACAGATCGGACGACGGGCAATGGGGGCGGGGGAAAGCGCATCGTTTTATTGGGAGGAAGCGGGTGGAAAGGGTGCGGCCGGGGCATCCAGCAGACG
This sequence comes from Acidovorax sp. 35-64-16, assembly GCF_002281195.1. Lineage (NCBI taxonomy): Bacteria > Pseudomonadati > Pseudomonadota > Betaproteobacteria > Burkholderiales > Comamonadaceae > Acidovorax > Acidovorax sp. 35-64-16. The sequence goes on from NZ_NCFM01000006.1 coordinate 198,583, forward strand.
GCACAGCTCGGTAAGGCTGGCCACGGTGGCATGGGGCGGCGTGTCGTGGGGCCAGGCTTGTTGCGCAGGGTTCAACCACACCGCCTGCATGCCGGCGGTGATGGCCGCCAGCGCATCGAGGGTGGCATCGTCGCCTACATGCAGCACCTCATGGGGCTCAACGCCCATGGCGCTGGCGGCAGCATGAAAGATGCGCGGATCGGGCTTGGCTACGCCAAACTCCTGCGCACTGATGCTGGCCTTGAAATAGTGGCCGATGCCCACGCGGTGCACATCGGCATTGCCGTTGGACACCGCTACCACGGGGTAGCGCTGCGACAGGAAGGCGAGCGCCGGGTGGGCATCCTCAAATAGCTCCACACGCTGGCGCTCGGAAAAAAACACGTCAAATGCGGGCTCGGCCAGCGCAGCATCGTCCCCGGCCTGGGTGAGGGCCAGACGGATGGACTCGCGGCGCAGGGCACTCAGGTCGTGCCGCAAGTCGGGGCGCAGGCTCACCATCTGGTTGCGGATGGCACGCAGCGCGGCGGTGTCGGAATACAGGGTCGCAGTGGCGGGAGCATGCTCGCCCAGCCACTGCAGCAAGACCCCCTCGGCACGGGTGATGGTGGGCCAAATGGGCCACAGGGTGTCGTCCAGATCCAGGGTGACGGCGCGGACGCGGGTGATGTCGATGACGGAAGCAGACACAGTGGATAGATGCAGGGCGGGTGGCGGGCAGTGCCCGGAAAAGACCCGTCAGAGAATACCCCACACCGCCAACAGGAGCGGCCTGCAGGGATTTGCGACACACGCCCGCAGCGCTGCTCTGTGGCTCTTGATTCTTGATACATAACAAGTGACTGACCTGCCATCGGCGCCAGAATCCGCCGCGTGACATCACGCCCATCCCGCCCACGCAACCACCACCTGGCCATGGCGCTGGCCATGCTGGCGCTTTTTGCCCAGTTGTGGATGGTGCAGTTGAGCACGGTGCATTGGGGGCAGATGCTGTCGGAGCAGGCCCTTTTTAGCGATGTCTGCTCGGCACAGATCGCAACCCATTCGGGTCAAACGCCGGACACATCACCGGCCAACCACACCGGGGGCGGCTGGCTGAACTGCCCTGTCTGCAGCGCTGCTGCAGCCAGCTTTACGCCGCCCAGCCTGCCCACCGCAGTGGCGGCTATTCAGGAAGATGCGTTCTACCGCATCAAAATTGCACCCAGCGTTGCCCTGACACCACGGCACGCCAACTTGCGCCCCCCTGCGCAGGCCCCTCCGGCTTACGCCTGAGCTGAACACCCCCCGTTTTTTCCCCGGCAGTGCCCGCCGCCTTTGGCTGCGGCCCTGCTGCATGGGCTCGGCGCCCATCCTTTTCCGCATTACAGACATGAACACCCACACCCGTTCGCACGCCCTTCGCGGCCGCCCGTTTCCTGCCCTGCGCCCCCTGTGCGCCCTGCTGGCTGCCCTGCCCTTTGCGGCCCTCGCACAACAAGAGGCCGCACTCCAGACCATCACCATCAAGGCATCCAAGGCCGCTGTGGAACCCGTGGGCGCCAGCAACCTGGACGCCAGCACCCTTCAGTCTGGCCGCACGGCCAGCAGCGACACCGCCAACCTGCTGCGCAGCGTGCCCGGCGTGAGCCTGTTTGGCGCGGGCGGTGTCTCCAGCCTGCCCAGCGTGCATGGCCTGGCCGACGATCGGCTGCGCATCCAGGTGGACGGCATGGATCTGGTTTCGGCCTGCGGCAACCACATGAATCCGCCCCTGTCGTACATCGACCCCACGCGCGTGGGCAGCGTGCGTGTGTTCGCTGGCATTACCCCGGTCAGCGTGGGCGGTGACAGCATTGGCGCCACCATCCAGGTCGACTCGCCCGCGCCCGAATTCGCCCTCGCCGGCGAGGGCCGGCGGGTCCAGGGCCAGGCTGGCGCTTTTTATCGCAGCAATGGCGACGGCATGGGCCTCAACCTCTCGGCCACCTACGCCACCGAGCAGATGAGCCTGCGCTACGACGGCTCCACCGCCGAGGCCGACAACTACAAGGCGGCCCGCGACTTCAAGGCCGCCGGCCCTGCCGCCACCGACAAGCCAGCGCAGTGGCTGGGGGGCGACGAGGTGGGTTCTTCCAGCTACAAAACCCGCAACCATTCGTTGGCGTACGCATTGCGCAGTGATGAGCACCTTGTCGAAATGCGCCTGGGCCTGCAGGACATTCCCTACCAGAACTACCCCAACCAGCGCATGGACATGACGGGCAACGACAGCCACCAGTTCAACCTGCGCTACCAGGGCCAGTACAGCTGGGGCCAGCTCCAGGCGCGGGCCTACCACGAGAAAACCCGCCACGCCATGAACTTTGGCGAAGACAAGCAGTTCTTGTACGGCCCCGCCAACAACGTGCCCGGCATGCCCATGGACACCGAGGGCAAGACCACCGGCGTGCGGGTCAAGGGCGACATCACCCTGTCGGAACGCGACACCCTGCGCGCAGGTGCCGAGGCGCAGCAATACAGCCTGGACGACTGGTGGCTGCCCTCGGGCGGCGGCATGGCGCCCAACACCTTCTGGAACATCCGCGATGGCCAGCGCGACCGCTTTGACGTGTTTGGCGAATGGGAGTCACGCTGGAACCCGCAGTGGCTCTCGCAAGTGGGCCTGCGCAGCAGCCATGTGCGCATGAACAGCGGCGCCGTGCAGGGCTACAACGCCAACTACAACATGGAGGCCAATGCCTTCAACGCCCGTGACCGCAAGCGCAGCGACAACAACATCGACTTCACCGCCCTGGCACGCTATGCGCCCAACGCCAACGCCACCTACGAGTTCGGCTTTGCGCACAAGACGCGCTCGCCCAACCTCTATGAGCGCTACATCTGGTCCACCGGCGGCATGGCCATGCGCATGATCAACATGGTGGGTGATGGCAATGGTTACGTGGGCAACCCCGACCTGAAACCCGAAACCGCCAACACCCTGAGCGCCACCGCCGACTGGCACGACGCCACGGGTGAGCGCTGGGGCGTGAAGTTCACGCCTTACCTCACCTATGTGAACGACTACATCGACGCCCGCCGCTGCAGCGGCAGCGGCGCCATGTCGGCCTGCACCAGCGCCAACCAGACGGCCAACACGGGCTTTGTCTACCTGCAGTTTGCCAACCAGGATGCGCGCCTGCATGGTTTTGACCTTTCGGGCTTTGCCGACCTGGGCAAGAGTGCGCAGTGGGGCCAGTTCACCCTGAGCGGCATGCTCAACTTCGTCAACGGCAAGAACCGCACCACGGGCGACCACCTCTACAACATCATGCCGCTGAACGCGCGCGTGGCCCTGACCCAGCGCCTGGGCGCCTGGACAGGCACGGCCGAGGTGCTGATGGTGGACGGAAAATCGCGCCTTTCTGCCGTGCGCAACGAGCTGCCCACTGCAGGCTACGGCCTGCTGAACCTGCGCGCCAGCTACGAGTGGAAGCAGGTGCGGCTGGACTTTGGCATCGACAACCTGTTCGACCGCTTCTACAACCACCCACAGGGCGGCGCCTACCTGGGCCAGGGCCGCACCATGGCCGCCACGGCCGTGCCGTGGGGTGTGAGCGTGCCCGGCATGGGCCGCTCGGTCAGCGCAGGCGTGACCGTGAAGTTCTGATCCATTGAAGGGCCGGGGCGGCAGGGCCCGACATCTGCCGCCGCATTACTCCATCATGGCCTCCAGCGCCCCGAACACGGGTGCCGGAGGCTTTTTTTGCCCTGGATCCCTGCCCATAATGAAGGGCTTCCTGCAGTGGCAGGCCCCGTCACCCTCCACAGAAGACCCGGACCCCCATGGAATTTCGCTTGATCTACGAAGGTCCCCTGCACGGACAGGGCGCCAAGTCCTCGCACAAATGGGAAATCCGTCGCGCCCTGCATCCCCAGCTGCAACGCCTGTGGCAGGAGCGTCCGCTCAAGGACGCTGCCGCACGGCTGCTGGCCCACCCGGCCGCCCCGGGCCGCGTCTCTGTGATCGTGGAAAAAGGCGGGCTGCTGTTTGCGCCCCTGGTCACCCAGCGGCTGGACCTGTATGCCGAGCTGTCGGTGCTGTTGTTTCGCCAGCAACCGCGGGGCACGCTGATCACCGATGGCGGCGACATCGACAACCGGCTGAAAACCCTGCTCGACGGCCTGCGCGTGCCACGCGGCGCCATGGAGGGCCGCGCCGAGCTGCCCCACGAGCCCGATCCCCTGCCCTTCTTTTGCCTGCTCGAAGACGACTCGCTGGTCACCAAGGTGTCGGTCGAATCCGAACAGCTGCTGCGCCCGGCCAAGCCGGACGAGGTGGTGGCCATCATCTCGGTGCATGTAAAAAAGACCGTGCTGTCGCACGAGAATATGACGCTCTAGCCCGTTGGGCCGAACCCCTTGTGCCGAACACCGGGGCAAACGCCCGTACCATGCAAGCCATTGCGTACGACAGGCGCCCCGGCAACAGGCCTGCTAGAGATCAACCCATTAGGAGAACCCCATGAACGAAACACTGACCACCGACCAAAGCCAGGAACTCAAGTCCCGTCTGCTGGCTGTGCGCAAAGACCTTCAGGCCCAGATGCAGCAAAACCGCGAGAACCTTGCGCCACCCGCAGCCGACCAGGACGGCATCGTGCAGGGCAATGTGGGACGCGAGGTGGACCAGGCGCTCACCAACATCGATGCAGCCGACCTGGCGCGCATCGACCACGCCCTGGAGGCCCTGGAAGACGGCAGCTATGGTCTGTGCGCCGAATGCGGCTGCAGCATTCCGTTCGAGCGCCTCAAGATCGAGCCGCAGACGCAGCACTGCGTGGCCTGCAAATCACGCTGGGAACAGACCAAAGGCCACGCCGGGGCACGCTAACGCCCCCTCCGCGAAGCACACCGGCGTGATGCGCAGCGCACCGGCGCAAAGGCCCGTGACGACACGCGCGGCCCTGCCATGCGGGAGAATGCGACATGCCTTTTCAAACCGAACCGCCCTATACCCACGGCCAGGCCGAGCGCACCGCCGTGCTGTTGTGCAACCTGGGAACCCCCGACGCGCCCACGGCCTCTGCCGTGCGGCGGTATCTTGCCGATTTTCTGGGCGACCACCGGGTGGTCGAGATTCCGCGGCTGGTCTGGTGGGCCATCCTGCACGGCATCATCCTGCGCACGCGGCCTGGCAAATCCGCCAAAAAATACGCCAGCGTGTGGACCCCCGAGGGCTCGCCCCTGGCGGTGTGGACCGCCAAACAGGCCACGCTGCTGCGCGGCTGGCTGGGCCAGGCCGGGCACAACGTGCTGGTGCGGCATGCCATGCGCTACGGCAACCCGTCCATCGCCAGCCAGCTCGACGCCCTCAAGGCCGAGGGCGCCACCCGCATCCTGATTTTGCCGCTGTACCCGCAATACTCTGGCACCACCACGGCGAGCGTGCTGGACGCCGTATACAGCTGGGCCGCCCGCACGCGCAATGTGCCCGAGCTGCGCTTTGTGAACCGCTACCACGACCATCCCGGCTACATCGACGCGCTGGCCCGCACCATCGAAACCCACTGGAAGCACCATGGCCAGCCCGACAAGCTGGTAATGAGCTTTCATGGCGTGCCCGAGCGCACGCTGCACCTGGGCGACCCCTACCACTGCGAAAGCCTCAAGACCGGCCGCCTGCTGGCCGAACGCCTGGGCCTGCGCAAGGACCACTACCAGATCACCTTTCAGTCGCGCTTTGGCAAGGCCAAGTGGCTGGAGCCCTACACCCAGCCCACCATCGAAGCGCTGGGCAAGGCGGGCACCCGGCGCGTGGACGTGGTGTGCCCCGGCTTCACCAGCGACTGCCTGGAGACGCTGGAAGAAATCAACATGGAAGTGCGCGAGGCGTTTCTGCACGCAGGCGGCCAAGAGTTTCATTACATCCCCTGCCTGAACGACAGCAACGCCTGGATCACCGCGCTCAGCCAGGTGGCCCAACAGCACCTGGCCGGCTGGCCCACCACGGTGCCCGATGCCGCTGCACTGGCCGATGCGCACGCCCGGGCGCTGGCAGGTGGCGCGCCGGCTGGGGCGTGCCCCATGTCGAAATAACTATTATTTTGATAGCTGTTAGCGCTTACTGATAAAGCGCTAGAGGCCATTTTTACTCATATTTTTATGCACCAACCCGTCAACCGCTTTGCGCTGTGCGCAGGCCGTTGCGGCTTGCAGCAACGCCATTGCCCATGCCCGCCATTGCCCTTGAACCCCATCAGCTGCGGCTGACCATCGCACCCGAATCCCTGGGCTTTGCCAGCACCGCCGAGTTACAGGACCTGCCCCTGCCCTGGATCGGCCAAGAGCGCGCCCAGGCCGCCACCCAGTTTGGCCTGGCCATGGACCAGCCCGACTACCACCTGTTCGTTCTGGGCGAAGTGGGCAGCGGGCGCACCTCGCTGCTGCGCCAGGCCACACAGGCCGCTGCGGCCCAGCGTGCCGTGCCGCCTGACCTGTGCTATCTGCACAACTTTGACGCCCCCGAGCGCCCCCGCGCCCTGCGCCTGCCCGCCGGCCAGGGACGCCAGTTGCGCACAGCCATGCTGGAGATGGCCAAGATGCTGCAAACCGACATCCCCAAGCGCCTGGCCAGCCCCGATTGCAAAGCCGAAGCCGAGGCCATCCAGAAAGCCTGGCAAACCCAGGAGGCCAGCGCCTTTGCCGCGCTGGATGCCTTTGCAGAGGCCCGCCACTTTCGCCTATCGCGCGAAGGCGGCCAGATGGTGTTCACCCTTACGGGCGACAAAGGCCACCCGCTCACGGAAAACGAGGCCCTGGCCCTGCCGCGCGAACGCCGCACCGAAATCGATGCCGCCGAGCAGGCCCTGCGCACCGAGATTGCGCGCTTTCTGGACACCATGCGCCCGCTGGAGCGCTCCCGCGATGAGGCCTTGGTGAATTTGCGCCGCCAGACCATCAAGCCATTGATCGAACATGCGGTGCAGGACATCCGCCAGGGTCTCAAAAAACAGATCAAGGATGGCGCCAAGCTGGGCCAGTGGCTCGACCAGGTCGAGCGCGAAGTGCTGACGCACCTGGCACTGTTCGAAGCAGGCGATGCTGCCGCTGATGACACCGATGCCGAAGACGAGCGCAAGCAGCGCGTGGCCGACCTGCTGGCCCGCTGCCAGGTGAACCTGGCGGTGGACAACAGCGAGCGCGACGGCGCTCCCGTGATCGTGGAAGACAACCCGCAGCTGCGCAGCCTGTTTGGCGCCATCGACCTGCAAACCGACACCGATCCGCCGCATGCCGACTTTTCGTGCATTCGCGCGGGCAGCCTGCTCAAGGCCCATGGTGGCTTCATCCTGCTGCACCTGCGCGACCTGGTCGAAGACGAGGGCCTGTGGCCACGGCTGCGACGGTTTCTGCGCAGCAGCCGCCTGCAGATCGATGAGGGCAGCACCGCCGCGCACGGCACCACCGCGCCCGTCGCGCTGCAGCCCGAAGCGGTGGATGTGGACGTGAAGATCGTGCTGATCGGCTCGGTCGATGAGTACTACGCCCTGCAGGAAGCCGACCCCGACACCGCGCGCCGCTTTCGCGTGAAGGTGGACTTTGCCGAGCGCTTTATTGCCAGCCCCGCCACGCGCCACGCCACCGCCATCTTTGTCGCCCACAGCTGCAAAAAGCGCGGTCTTCCCCACTTTGCCCCGAGCGCCGTGGCACGCCTGCTGGAGCAGACCCACCGCGAAGCCGACGACCAGAGCCGCCAGAGTGCGCTATTTGCCAACACCGACGCCCTGGTGATCGAAAGCGCGGCCCTTTGCCGCGCACGCGGCGGCGTGCTGGTCGAGGCGCCAGATGTGGATGCGGCACTGTGGTCCCACACCCTGCGCCACAACTATCCCGAAGAACAACTGCACGAGTCCATCACCGAGGGCGAGCGCCTCATCACTCTGAAGGGCACGGTGGCCGGCCAGATCAATGCCATGACGCAGGTCGATCTGGGCGACTATCGCTTCGGGTTCCCCGTGCGCATCACGGCGCGCACGTTTGCCGGGCACGAAGGCCTGCTCAACATCGAGCGCGAAGTCGATATGTCCGGCCCCATCCACGACAAGGGCGTGCTGATATTGCACAGCTACCTGACCGCGCTGTTCAGCCATGTGGCCCCACTGGCCCTCAACGCCTCCATCGTGTTCGAGCAGGAGTACAGCGGCGTGGAGGGCGACTCGGCGTCGTGCGCCGAGCTGTACGCGCTGCTGTCCAGCCTGTCGGGCCTGCCGCTGCGCCAGGGCATTGCCGTGACGGGCGCCCTCAACCAGCACGGCGAGGTGCTGCCCGTGGGTGGCATCAACGAAAAGATCGAGGGCTGGTTCCAGGCCTGCGCCGCAGCAGGGCTGGATGGCACGCAGGGCGTGCTGATCCCCGCCCGCAACGTGCGCCACCTGATGCTCAGCCACGCCGTTCTCGATGCCGTAAAACGCGGTCTGTTCCATGTCTACACCGTGAACCATGTGAGCGAAGGCATTGCGCTGCTGACGGGCGAAGCCTCGGGGATGGGACCGGGCGCGCTGCCCGACCTGACCGCCGATGTAGAGGGCACCGTACTCAGCCGGGCCGAGCAGACCCTGCGCGCCTTCCGGCGTGCCTGCCAGAGCGCGGGGCACACCAGACGCGGCCGGGGTGGGCGCGGTGGGGCGACGCGCAAGGCCGATTGAGGCTCTTAGCGCAGGCTTACGATGTCTCCGCGTTGATACGGTGCTTGTCCATCAGTCGATACAGCGTCATGCGTGAGACACCCAGCTCGCGGGCGGCGCGCGTGACGTTGTTTCCCACCAGCGTCAGCGCCCGCGCAATCGCTTCGCGCTCGGCCAGCGTGCGGGCTGCATCCAGGTCGGTACCAGCCACCACATCGACGGGCGCCAGGCCAAGATCGCGGGCACTGATATAGCGCTGGTCGGTCATGACCACCGCACGCTGCACGCAGTTGTAAAGCTCGCGCACATTGCCAGGCCATGAATAGGCAGCCATGGCCGACAGGGCCTGCCGGTCGAATCCTTCCACGCGCCGTGGCCGGTCGGCAGCGCATATCTTGAGGAAATGCTTGGCCAGCAGCGGCACATCGTCCATACGCTGTCGCAGCGGGGGGACCTCGATGGTGAGCACATTGAGCCGGTAGTACAAATCTTCCCGGAAACGCCCCCGCGCCACCGCCTCGGCCAAGTTCACATGCGAAGCCGCCACCACCCGCACATCGACTGCCGTGTTGCGCACGGCGCCCACGCGCTGTATGGTCTTTTCTTGCAGGAAACGCAGCAGATTCGCCTGCAGTTCAAGCGGCAGGTCACCGATCTCGTCCAGAAAGACGGTACCGCCGTCGGCGGCTTCGATCAGCCCGCGTCGGTCGGCAGACGCTCCAGTGAATGCACCCCTCACGTAGCCGAAAAGCTCGGACTGGATCAAAGAGGGCGCAATGGCGCCACAGTTGACCTCCACCCAGGGCCCGTTTTTGCGCGGAGAATGGGCATGGATGGCATGTGCTGCCAGCTCCTTTCCACTGCCGCTCTCCCCCTGAATCAACACTGGCGCAAAGGCACCCGCCACCTTGCGGATGTCCTTGCGCAACTGCACCATCGACGCGGCCTGCCCCACCATGCCCAAGGTATCGGCCTCGGGCAAGGCGTCTGTGGACCCGTGGCGCAGCAGGGCGCGCTGCGCAGCGTGTTCGATCATCCGGTCCAGATCGGGCCATTCCAGCGGCAGCACCTGATAGTCAAAAAAACAGTTCAGTATCAGCGCACGGAACGCATGCGACTCCAGCACCGCCTGTTCACATAAAGCCACCCATTCCGTTTGCAGCGAGGCATGGACACAGGCCTCCACAGCGACCACTCCGTCCTCGTCCAGCCGCTGCGCGGCATCGGCCACCACCAGCGCCACGGAAAACTTGCGCTGCGCCAGAAGGCTGCGTGCTGCGGACACATCGCTGCAGCACGCAACCTCCCACCCCGCGCGCCGCAGGTGGCCTTCCACAATCTGGCCCTCTGCTCCAAGACTCAGGCATAAAATTTTGCGCACAGGCATTGCATGTTGATCTCGTAGGTTCACGTTGCATCATCAAAAGGACATCGGAAGGCGCACGCTCAGCGTGAGGTCAGGCGTGTCGCGCGTGAGGCCCGCACCCACCGTGACGTTCAGGGTGGTCCGGTTGCTGTAGCGGTACGAATAGCCGAGCAGGAGTGACGACAGCTGCGTGCGCACCGAGCTGGGCACGGGCAAGCCGTTCTGTTTGGTGCGCCCCACGGAATTGAGGTCAATGCCCACGCTGAAGGACGAGCGGTCATTGATCGCTAGACCCATGCCGAAGTTGATGCCCCATACGTCGCCAGGCTTGACGCTGCCGATGAACTCCTGTTCGCCCGCCAGCACCCGACGGCTCACATTGCTGCGGCCGAAGTTGTGCGTGTAGCTGATGCCGCCAAAAAACACGGCCGGGTCCGAAGGCAGCAACCAGGTGAGAGAAGGCTGCAGCGAATAAAAGCCCGATCCCGTGGGCAGGTCCAGCGGCAACCCTGTGCCGGTGGTGTTGCCCAGGCAACGCGTCACGCAGTCGGTAACCACCTCGAACGGGTCCTTGCCGGTGCGGGTCTTGAAGCGCAGCGAACCAATCAGATAGGGGTCATTGCCCTTGGGCTCATTGAGCTGGTAGCGCGCCGCAAACTCGATATCGCCAATGTCACGGCCGCTGGAGTTGAACGCCTGCTCAGACGCCGACCCCGTAAAGATCTCGCGGCTGATCGAATCGTCCGAGCGGTACACATAAGGCACCTTCATTTCCACTTCAAGGCGGCGGGTCAGCCCCCAGCGGCCGGTGAGCGCCGCAGTCAGGGTGTTGCGCTTGACCTCCCGCACGTCGATCAACCCGATCAACAGCGCCGGAATGATGGTGTAGCCGACCAGCGCCACGCGGTTGCTGGACGAGTAGCCGTATTGCAGGGACGGCTCCAGCACATAGTGACCCGGCTGCGTGAGGATGCCGGGCTGGTCGAACAAGGGCGCCACCGCCGGTGGCTGGTTGTCCACCGCCGGTGCCACCCCCACCCGCACGGGGCGGGCCCCGGTGTCGGCAGGCACATTGCCCGCAGGCGCCGCCTCGGCCGTGGCTGGCTGCGGCGCGCTGCGTGCTGACTCGGCCACCGAGCGCTCCAGGTCCTGGTAGCGGGCCTCCTGTTCAAGCACCTGCTGGCGCATCGCCTCGATTTCCCGACCTTGCGCGCTGACCTGCTGTTCCAGCGCCTCAATGCGCTGTGTAATGCCCTTGCGTGCGGGCACGCTTTGCGCCTGCACCATGGCACTTGAAAGCGCCATGACCGAACCGGTAACCAAAACCCAGGGTCTGTGTGAGCTGTGCGTTTTCATGCGACTACTCCCGATGGCGCTGCAACGGCGTTTTTGTTGTGCCAACAGTGGCGGTGAACGCGGGGCAAGAATAGGCGCGTGGCCTCTGGGTGTGCAAGCACCACTCTGCAAGTGGAAGTAAGTTTGGGCGCAAGACATCACACTGGTATCAACCCACAGTCGCAGAGCCGAGACGGAGCCCGCGCCGGCCACACCTGCGTTTCGCACTGCCACTTTTGTAGATCAGTTGGTGCGCCCAACCCCATTGCAACCCGCACTGCGCAACCCCTGCGTCACAGCACTGAGACACCAGGCCTGTGGCAGTCGCCGGGTGGTTTTGCAGATGAATCAACTGCGGCAGCGGGCGCTGACACACCGAAAACGCTGCGGCCTGAGGCAATGGCGTCAACCTCCTGTGACACTTTGCGCGGAACCATCCTGCCCGCTTCACTTTTGCCTCGCCTGTTTGGCCCCCTTGGCACGCCACTTCTCCAGTAGCGCGGTGCCACCACATCCCACCGGAATGTGGCTGGCACTGAAGTTGCTGAACGACCTCCGAATTGCGTCCGCGCAACTCAATCCTTGACCTTGTTTCATTCCACCGTAGGAGGCTTTATGAAGAAGACACTTGTGGCTTCGGCCATGGCAGTTGCGTTCGGCATCAGCGGCGTGGCATTTGGCAGCACAGACCAGAACACATCCCAGGGTACCGAAAGCGGAAACAACACCAGCACCAGTACCAGCACCACCACGAGTACAGACAACAACAGCCACACCAAGACCGACAACAGTGTGCGCAATTACACGAAAAACGATAACGACACCATCACCAAAACAAGGAACGCCAACAAAACCGACAACAGCATCAACAAGGACTCGGGCGCTGCAACTGCCAATGCCGCACGTTCGGCTGCGCTGAACAACGGCTCCACCGGCACATTCACCGACGCTTTCAACGTATCCAAAGCCACTGCAACCAGCAGCCTTCACGGCATGGTCACGGGCAACCACGTACGTGACATCGGAAACAACGCCTACAACACCGGCAACGCCAACGGCGGCAAGGGCTACGGAGGCGATGGCGGCAAGGGCTATGGAGGCACGGCCAGCGGCAAGGGCACGGGTGGCACGGGCGCTGGAGGTGAAGGGGCTGTGGGCTCGAATGGCGGCGATGCATTCAACGGTAACGTCACCAATGGCAGTGCCAACAATGGCAGTGCCAGCGCCGGCAACGGTGGCAAGGGTTATGGCGGACGCGCCAATGGCGGCGACAGCGGCGGCACGGTCTCAGCCAACGGTAGCGGCAGCGGTGATGGCGGCCGCAGTGGCGCCGCCAACGGCGGTGCCAACGACCAAGGCCAGGGCAGCGGCGGCAACGGAGGAAACACCGGTGCCGGTGGAGCAACCACGGCCAGCGGCACGGGCGGCACCGCCACCAGCAACGGTGGAGGCAGCACCCGCACGGCAGGCGCGGGCACCGGTGGCGCAGGGGGTTCCAGCACCAATGGCAGCGCCAGCAATGGCAGTGCCAGCAACGGCTCCAACACCGCCGGTAACGGTGGCGCTGGT
>NZ_NCFM01000071.1:0-6369 GCF_002281195.1 Acidovorax sp. 35-64-16
AACTTACCCACCTGCCGGGCAATCCTCTGCTAAAAGCAAGGGCCTGACCATGGACTCAGTGGGGAATGTTGTACGCCACCCGAAATAGAAGAGAACCATTTTGAACCCTTTTTCCGATGCAAGGCCCGTCAAAACAGGCTGCCCTGCCCCCGCAGAAACCCGGGCTGGAACTGGGCCAGATCCAGCTCCACCCGTTCGCGGTTCAGCCCCAGCTTGCGGCAGGTGGTGGCAAACCGCTGGCGCAGCAGGTCGGCCCATAGGCCGCTGCCCTTCATGCGGGTGATGTAGTTGCTGTCGTAGGTTTTGCCTGCGCCGCGCTGGGCGTTGCTGAGGTTGTGCAGGTCCTGCACGCGGGCCATCACGCGGGCGGCGCGCTGCGGGTAGTGCAGCGCCAGCCATTCGCGAAACAGCGCATCCAGCTCCCAGGGCAACCGGATCACCGTGTAAAACGCGCTGCGGGCGCCGGCGTCGTGCGCCGCCGCCAGCACCTGCTCCATGTCTTCGGTGATGAAGGGAATCTGCGGCGCCACGCTCACGCCCACGGGCACGCCCGCATCGGCCAGTGCACGGATAGTGCGCAGACGCCGGTGCGGGGCTGCCGCGCGTGGCTCCAGGCGCCGGGCCAGCGCGGCATCGAGCGTGGTGATGGTCACATACACCGCCGCCAGGCGCTGCGCCGCCAGCGGCGCAAGCAGGTCGAGGTCGCGCTCCACGCCACTGCTTTTGGTGATGAGCGAAAACGGATGGCGCGCATCGCGCAGCACCTCGATCACGCCCCGCGTGAGGCGTAACTCGCGCTCCACCGGCTGGTAGCAATCGGTGGCCGAGCCGATGTTCAGCGTGCGCGGCACATGGCCGGGGCGCGCCAGTTCGGCGCGCAACACCTCGCCGATGTTGTGCTTGGCAATAATCTGCGTCTCGAAATCGAGCCCCGGCGACAGGTTCAGATAGCTGTGCGTGGGGCGGGCATAGCAATAGACACAGCCATGCTCGCAACCGCGGTAGGGGTTCACCGAGTGCTCAAAGAAGATGTCGGGGGAATCGTTGGCGCACAGCGCGCTGCGGGCGGTTTCTAGGTGCACCCGGGTGGGCTGCGGCGTGGCCTGCGCCTCGCCATCCCAAGGAAAATCCCAGCCATCGTCCACCACCGTGCGCGAGTCCTTTGCAAACCGGTGCGGCATGGCCGTGGCGGCACCCCGGCCGCGAATGGCGTGGATGGGAATGCGCGCTTCGGGCGGCGAGCCGCAGGGCGAATCAGCGGGATCAGCGGGATCAGCATCGCTTTTCATAACTGTATTAATATACAGTTTTTAAAGCATTTCCGCGAAAACCTCGCCCACCGCTTTGACCACGCGGCGCAGTGCGAGATTCACGATCCACTACAGTCCCGCCCTTTACAACTAGCTTTCGAGGTACACGCCATGGCGCGCAAACCCCAGATCACCCTGTCCTCCCTGGACCTGGACCGCATTGAAGCACTGCTGGCGGCGATTCCTGCCAGCGTCTTTCCGGGCAAGGCCGACCTGCAGGCAGAGCTGGACCGCGCCGACGTGGTGGCGCCCGAAGAGATTCCGCCCAATGTGGTGACCATGAATTCCACCGTGCAGTTCACGATCGAGGAAACCGGCAAGGAGTTCTGCCTGACGCTGGTGTACCCGCGCGACATGGACGGCAGCGCCGACCGCATCTCGATTTTTGCGCCCGTGGGCAGCGCCTTGCTGGGCCTGGCGGTGGGCGATGAACTGGCATGGCCTGGCCCGGGCGGCAAGTCGATGACGGTGCGGGTGAAAAGCATCGTCTACCAACCCGAAAGCGCGGGCGAGCTGCACCGCTGACCGGCACGGGCCACCGCACTTGTGTGACGCATGGCCATCGGCAAGTTGTGCGGGCCTCGTGACCAGTGCTCGCCTTCGCTCACAGCGCCTGTCAGCCAGGCGGCACCGCACCCCCAAGAAGAATCGACATGAAGGCGCGAGCGATCAAGTGATCAAGTGATCAGGCGATCAGGCTGGTCGTCACCGCCACCAGCATGCCGGTGCCCACCAGCCCGGCCTGCCAGCGCAGCGCCGAGGTCCAGGTCGGAACATGGCGTTCCACACGCGCATACAGTTGATGCCCTTCCACGAGCGACAGGGCAAATGCGGCCAGCATGCCCAGCGCATTCCATTCGGGCGCTTGCGGCCAGACATGGCTAACCACCGCATTGACCAGCAGGCACACCGGAAAGTGCACCAGAAACACCGAATACGACATCTGACCGAGCCGCACCAGGGGAGCGAACCCCTGCCACTGCCGCCAGCGCGGTGACCGCAGCGCCCAGGCCAGGGCCAGGGCCGTCACCAGCGCCACGGCAATGCGTGCCCGGAAATCCAGCGCCAGGGCAGCGGTGCCCAGCACAGCGATGGCGGCGATCCACCCGCCGGCACGCGGGGCCTGCACGGCCCAGCAGGCCATCATGCCGAGCCCATAAGCGCCAAAGAAATACAGGGCCCACATGTCCAGCTGCGGCTCGCGGTTGAACACCAGCAAGGACATGGCCGTGCCCACCACCACCAGCGCACGCCCCAGCCAGCCGGCGTGCCGCGCGCCCCCATCGCCACACAGGGCCCGCACCAGCGCGAGCAGCAGCACAGAGCCGGCAAAAAGCTGGAAGTCGATGGCGACATACCAAACCCCCGCCGACAAGGCCTCTTCGCCCACGATGTCCTGCAGCAGCAGCGCATTGGCCACCAGCTGGCCCAGGTCGGGCGCACCGGGTACCGAGGGATGATCCATCCAGCTGCCCACCAGCGCGGCCACTAACACGGCCAGCAGCAGGGCCACGGAATACGGCACCACCAGCCGCACAAAGCGCCGTGTGATCTGCTGCCTGGCGCTGTCAAAACGGGCAAGCCCCTGCGGTGCCAGACTGGCCGCCGCCAGATAGCCGCCCAACACCAGAAACACCTGCACGGCCATGCGCCCGTAGTCGTAAAGCCAGGCCATCAACCCCGGCGCCAGCGGCTGCGCGATATCCGACATGGGGCCGTAAAAAGCCAGGTGGTGCCACACGATGGTGGCGCAGGCAACGCCCTTGACCATGTCGATCAGCGGCGTGCGGGATTGGGGAGAAGTCATGCGAACCAATGAAACGATGGCGTGATGCCGACCCGCAGGCGGGGCCATCCAACTTTTGGTGTCTGGGGGCTGGACAACAAAACGGGTGTGTTCTGCGGCACGAGAGGCCCTCGCGCTGCGCAGGGGCACCTGATTCAGCACGCTTGCGAAGCTATTAATTCAATAGCTATCAGCGCAATGCTGTCAATCGCTAGAGCCCCAAAAGATCCAGAATTACAGCTTCAACCGCGCTCGCGCGGCTTGGTATTCGCCGCGCAGCTTGTCCACCAGCTCTGCCGTGCTGGTCACCGCATTGATCGCGCCGATGCCCTGGCCGCAGCCCCAGATGTCCTTCCAGGCCTTTTTCGCGTCACCACCAAAATTCATCTTGCTGGGGTCGGACTCGGGCAGATTGTCCGGGTCCATGCCGGCTGCGCGGATCGACGGCGCCAGGTAGTTGCCGTGCACGCCGGTGAAAAGGTTGCTGTAGACGATGTCGTCCGAATTGCCGTCCACGATGGCCTGCTTGTAGGCATCGGAGGCGCGCGCCTCGTGCGTGGCAATGAAGGCCGAGCCGATGTAGCCAAAGTCCGCGCCCATGGCCTGGGCCGCCAGCACGGCATCGCCGCTGGCGATGGAGCCGCTCAGCGCCACCGGGCCGTCGAACCACTGGCGAATCTCCTGAATCAGCGCAAACGGGCTCTTCACGCCGGCATGGCCGCCAGCGCCCGCGGCCACGGCGATCAGGCCATCGGCGCCCTTTTCGATGGCCTTGTGCGCAAACTTGTTGTTGATGATGTCGTGCAGCACGATGCCGCCCCAGGCGTGCACGGCCTGGTTCACGTCTTCGCGGGCGCCCAGGGACGTGATGATGATCGGCACCTTGTATTTGGCGCAGACCTGCATGTCGTGCTCCAGCCGGTCGTTGCTCTTGTGCACGATCTGGTTGATGGCAAAGGGCGCAGCGGGCTTGTCTGGGTTGGCTTTGTTGTAGGCCGCCAGGGTTTCGGTGATTTCAGCCAGCCATTCGTCCAGCAGCTCGGCGGGGCGGGCGTTGAGCGCGGGCATCGAACCCACCACGCCCGCCTTGCACTGCTCGATCACGAGCTTGGGGTTGCTGATGATGAATAGCGGCGATGCGATCACAGGCAGTGACAGGTTCTGCAACACGGGAGGCAGTTTGGACATGGCAACAACTTTCCGAAAAATATGAATCAAATGTGCCTCTAGCGCTTATTGAATAAGCGCTTGCAGCTATCATTTTTATATCAAACAGCCCCCGTGTATCCGGGGTGCGTCACATGGCAGGCAAGCTTCAGAAGGCTTCCAGCGCCAGATCGGTCACGCTGTCGGCGCCTTCAACGATGCTGTCGCGCAGGCCTGGCGCCTTGACCAGGATGTGCTCGGCATAGAACTGCGCCGTGGTGATTTTTGCGCGCAGGAAGGCTGCGTCCTGTCCCTTGGGCAACAGTGCCTCGGCCACCAGCAGGCTGCGCGCCAGCTGCCAGCCCGCCACCAGGTTGCCGGCGAGCATGAGGTAAGGCACGCTGCCCGCAAAAACGGCGTTGGGGCTGGACTTGGCGCCACCGGCAACGAAGTTCACCACATCCAGGAAGGCCTGGCGCGCCGCCGCCAGCCGGCGTGCCACCGCGTTGGCTGCGGGGGTGCCGCTGGCCAGCAGTTCGCCTTCGGTCTTTTCAATCTGCGCGGCGATGGCGCGGGCCGACTGGCCGCCGTCGCGCGCCGTTTTGCGGCCCACCAGGTCATTGGCCTGGATGGCGGTGGTGCCTTCGTAGATGGTCAAAATCTTGGCATCGCGGTAGTACTGCGCCGCACCCGTTTCTTCAATAAAGCCCATGCCGCCGTGCACCTGCACGCCCAGGCTGGTGACTTCCAGGCTCATCTCGGTGCTGTAGCCCTTGACCAGCGGCACCATGAATTCATAGAACGTGGCATTGTCCTTGCGCACCTGGGCATCGGGGTGGTGGTGCGCGGCGTCGTAGGCGGCAGCGGCCGTGCTGGCCATGGCGCGGCAACCCTCGGTGTAGGCGCGCATGGTCATGAGCATGCGGCGCACATCCGGGTGGTGAATGATGGCGGCGCTGGCGTTCATGCTGCCGTCTACGGGGCGGCTCTGCACGCGGTCCTTGGCGTAGCCCACGGCCTTCTGGTAGGCGCGTTCGGCAATCGCAATGCCCTGGACTCCCACGCCAAAGCGCGCGGCGTTCATCATGATGAACATGTATTCGAGGCCACGGTTTTCCTGGCCCACAAGGTAGCCCACGGCACCGCCATGGTCGCCAAACTGCAGCACCGCCGTGGGGCTGGCCTTGATGCCCATCTTGTGCTCGATGCTGACGCAGTGCGCGTCGTTGCGCGCACCCAGGCTGCCGTCCTTGTTGACGAGGAACTTGGGCACGACAAACAGGCTGATGCCCTTGACGCCCTCGGGCGCTCCCGCCACGCGGGCCAGCACGAGGTGCACGATGTTCTCGGCCATGTCGTGCTCACCCCAGGTGATGTAGATCTTGGTGCCGAAAATCTTGTACGTGCCATCGGGCTGCGGGTCGGCCTTGGTGCGCACCAGCGCCAGGTCCGACCCAGCCTGGGGCTCGGTCAGGTTCATGGTGCCGGTCCACTGGCCCGAGATGAGCTTTTCGAGGTAGATCGCCTTGAGCTCGTCGCTGCCTGCGGTCAGCAGCGCCTCGATGGCACCATCGGTCAGCAGCGGGCACAGGGCAAAGCTCATGTTGGCGCTGTTGAGCATCTCCGTGCAGGCCGCGCCAATGGTCTTGGGTAGACCCTGGCCGCCAAAGTCGGCAGGGTGCTGCAGGCCCTGCCAGCCGCCCTCGGTGAGCTGGCGGAAGGCGTCCTTGAAGCCCGGGGTGGCCGTGACCACGCCGTCCTTCCACGAAGACGGGTTCTTGTCGCCCTCGAAGTTCAGTGGAGCCAGCACGCCCTCGGTGAACTTGGCGCACTCTTCCAGCACGGCAGCTGCCGTGTCCAGGCCAGCATCCTCGAAGCCGGGGATTTGTGCGATTTGTTCAATATTGGCAAGGTGCTGCATGTTGAACAGCATGTCCTTGACGGGGGCGGTGTAGCTCATGGGGTTCTCCGGGGGATGTGAATGTCAAAAAAAAGGCACCGCAAGCGATGCCTTTTTGCGGTCGACCTGGCGTTACAGCGCCTTGACCAGTTCCGGCACGGCCGCAAACAGGTCCGCCTCCAGCCCATAGTCGGCCACGCTGAAGATCGGCGCCTCGGGGTCCTTGT
>NZ_NCFM01000027.1:0-34069 GCF_002281195.1 Acidovorax sp. 35-64-16
GCAAGTGCCTGGGCTGGCGTACTCCGCATGAGGTGTTCTATGGGCTGGAGATCACTCCGCTTAGACTTGAGACTCGCGCACTTCGTACTTGAATCCGCGGGTTCAAATACTGTCCCCTGGCTTCGGTGCGCCGATAAAGCGGTGTAACCGGGGTGGAGGCCGGGTGCGATACTTGCCCCGGTTTTTCATCCCCATCCGCGCGGGGGCGTGCATGTGCCTTGCGCCGGCCCTTCATCCATGCCCGGTTTTCCGGGCAAGTGAGTTGTTGATTGAAGTCCCTGAACTCCCCCGATCTGGCCGCCCGCAGCCTGGCTGCGCTCTGGCATCCCTGCACCCAGATGGCGCGTGCCGCCGTCACGCCACCGCTGGCCATCGCCCGGGGTGAAGGGCCCTGGCTTTTCGACCTGGAAGGGCGGCGCTATTTCGACGCCAACAGCTCGTGGTGGGTCAACCTGTTCGGGCACTCGGATGCCGGTATCCGCGCCGCCATCACGCACCAGCTGGAAACCCTGCCCCACGTCATGCTGGCCGGTTGCACCCATGCGCCCGCGGTCGAGCTGGCGGAAAAGCTCTCGGCACTGACCGGTGGGGCGCTGGGCCACGCCTTCTTTGCCAGCGACGGCGCCTCGGCCGTCGAGATCGCGCTGAAGATGAGCTTTCATTCGTGGTCCAACCGGGGCCAGGCGGACAAGCGCGAATTCGTCTGTCTGCGCAACGGCTACCACGGCGAAACCATTGGCGCGCTGGCCGTGACCGACGTGGCGGTGTTCCGCGATGCCTACGACCCGCTGCTGATGCGCGCCCACATCGTCGATTCGCCCGATGCGCGCCAGGGCCCGGGCAGCGAGGCGCGCGCGCTGGCCGACCTGCGCCGCGTGCTCACCGCGCGGCGCGGCCATGTGGCCGCCCTCATCATCGAGCCGCTGGTGCAGTGCGCCGCAGGCATGGCCATGCACGAGCCCTCTTACCTGCGCGCCGTGCGGGCGCTGTGCGACGAGTTCGATATCCACCTCATTGCCGACGAGATCGCGGTGGGCTGCGGGCGCAGCGGCACCTTCTTTGCATTCGAGCAGGGCGAGTGCGGCTGGCCCGACTTCATCACGCTGTCCAAGGGCATCAGCGGCGGCACCTTACCGCTGTCGCTGGTGCTGACCACCGAAACGGTCTACCAGAGCTTCTGGAGCGAGCAGGTGGGGCGCGGTTTTCTGCATTCGCACTCTTACACCGGCAACGCACTGGCCTGCGCGGCGGCCAATGCCGTGCTCGACCGCTTTGCTGCCGACCAGGTGCTGGAAAAAAACCGCGTGCAGGCCGGGCTGCTGGCCGAGGCCTTCGCGCCGCTGGCAACCGATCCGCGCGTGCACCACCTGCGCCAGCGCGGGATGATTCTGGCGTTCGACGTGCGCGAACCCGGTGAGCGGTTTGCCGAGCGCTTTCACCTGGCCGCACGCGCGCACGAGCTGCTGATCCGCCCCATCGGCGCCACGGTGTACCTGATGCCGCCTTACCTGATTGACGCGCCCGCGGCGCAGTTTTTGTTCCAGGCCGTGATGGCCACGCTGTCGGAGGTGTTGGATGCTGCTTGACCACCTGAACCAGAAACTGCAGGCCATCGCAGCCAAGGATCTGACACGCGTGCTGCGCGAGGCCCAGAGCGCCACGGCACCGGTGCAGCGCGTGCGCGGTGCCGATGGGCAATCGCGTGAGCTGCTGATGTTCTGCAGCAACGACTACCTGGGCCTGGCCGCACACCCCGCGCTGGCTGACGCGCTGGCCGAGGGCGCGCGCCTGTACGGTGCTGGCTCGGGCTCGTCGCACCTCATCAGCGGGCATTCGAGCGCGCACGCGGCGCTGGAGCGTGCCCTGGCGGCGGCCGTGGCGCCCGCCATTCCCGACGCCGAGGCGCTTTTTTTCTGCACCGGCTTCATGGCCAACCTGGCGGTGCTGACGGCCCTGGGCGATGCCGATGCGGTGATTTTTTCGGAAGAGCTGAACCATGCCTCGCTGATCGACGGTGCACGCCTGGCCAAGGCGTCGGTGCAGCGCTATGCGCACTGCAATGTGGCGCAGCTGGATGCGCTGCTGGGTGCCTGCACGGCCCGTATCAAGCTGATCGTCACCGATGCGGTGTTCAGCATGGATGGCGACGTGGCCCCGCTCGATGCCCTGCTGGCGCTGGCCGAACGGCACGATGCCTGGCTGGTGGTGGACGATGCCCATGGCTTCGGCGTGTTGGGGCCGCAGGGGCGCGGCACACTGGCGCACTTTGGCCTGCGCAGCGAGCGGCTGATCATGGTGGGCACGCTGGGCAAGGCCGCCGGTGTGGCGGGCGCCTTTGTGGCCGCGCACCCCACGGTCATCCAATACCTGATCCAGGCCGCGCGTGCCTATATCTTCACCACCGCCGCGCCGCCCGCCGTGGCCCATGCGCTGCTGCAAAGCCTGGCGCTGATGGCGGGCGAAGAGGGCGAAAAGCGCCGCGCCAACCTCGTGCGCCTGCAGGCGCAGCTGCGGGCCGGTGTGGGCGCCATCCTGGCGCGCCACCCTGGCCTGGGCTGGCGGTTGGTGGCGTCGGACACACCCATCCAGCCGCTGGTCATTGGCGAGAACGCTGCCGCGCTGCGGGTGGCCGCCATCCTCGACCGCGCCGGTCTGCGCGTGCCGGCGATTCGTCCGCCCACCGTGGCGCCGGGCACGGCACGCCTGCGCATTACCCTGTGTGGCACGCACAGCGCGGCTGACATTGATCGCCTGCTGGAGGCGCTGGCCGAAGCCGCAGCGGAGCTGGCATGACGCGCGGTTTTTTCGTCGCCGGGCCGCCCCAAGATGAAAAGCAGCCCCCTCGGGGGGGCAGCGACCCGCGAAGCGGCGGAGCGTGGGGGGCATTTTTCATCACCGGCACCGACACCGAGATCGGCAAGACCGCCATCACCGCCGCGCTCACGCACCTGGCGGCGCAGTCGGGCCTGCGCGCGGCTGCCATCAAGCCGCTGGCGGCGGGGCAGGACTGCGTGGACGGCCGCTGGGTCAATGAAGACGTGCTGCGCCTGCGCGCGGCCAGCAACATGGACCTGCGCGATGACGAGGTGGGCCCGCTGCAACTGCGCACGCCCTGTGCGCCGCACATCGCCGCCCGCCTGGAGGGCCGCACCATCTCGCGCGATTCGCTGCTGGCCGCCGTGCGCGGTGTGGCGGCGCGGGCGGACATCGCATTTGTCGAAGGCGTGGGCGGGTTTCGGGTGCCGCTAGTCCCTGGCTGGGACACCGCCGACCTGGCCGTGGACCTGGGGCTGCCGGTGGTGCTGGTGGTGGGCCTGCGCCTGGGCTGCATCAACCACGCGCTGCTCACGGCCGAAGCCGTGCGCGCGCGCGGCCTGCCATTGGCCGGCTGGGTGGCCAATACGGTCGATGCCGCCATGCCGTATGTTGCCGACAACCTGGCTGCGCTGGAGGCGGGCCTTTTGGCCCCCTTGCTGGGCCATGTGCCCCGGCTCTCCGACCCGCATCCGGCAGCCATTGCGGCCCATTTGCCAAAGGCGCTGGCACTGTTGCTGGCGCAGCAGGCCGCTTAGGCGAGAGGCCGGGGCGCGGCTGGTTCACTGAACCAGGGTGCCGCTGCCAGGCCGCGCAGCCGGGCGAGTTCTTCGCTGTCGATCGCGATGCCGTGGCGCTCGGATTCGGCGCGCTGCTGGTAGCGGCGGTCGCCGGGCTGGCGGGCCTGGCCGGCGGCGCGCATTTGCTGCACCAGGGTTTCGGTGCGCTGCGCAAAATTGTGGCCAGCGCCCTTGCCGGGGTCGATCACGATGAGCAGCTCGCCCGTCCTGGGCGTTTTGGCGCCGGGGTGCTGCGACCAGTCAAAGTCAAACGAGAAGTTGCCGCCCGTGAGCGCCGCAGCCAGCAGCTCGACCATCATCGACAGGGCCGATCCCTTGTAGCCGCCAAACGGCAGCAGCGCACCGCCGTCCAGGATGGCGGCCGGGTCGCAGGTGGGCTGGCCGTGGCGGTCCACGCCGTAGCCCTCGGGCAGGGTGTGGCCTGCGCGCGCGGCAATCTGCACGTCGCCGTGGGCGATGGCGCTGGTGGCGAGGTCAAACACCAGCGGGTCGCCCCCTGTGCACGGCGCGGCAAAGGCGATGGGGTTGGTGCCAAACAAGGCCTTGTGCCCACCCGTGGGCACCACGCAGGCCATGCTGTTCACGAAGGCCAGCGCCACCAGCCCTTCGCGGGCAAAGGGCTCCACGTCGGGCCAGAGCGCGGCGAAATGGTGCGAGTTGCGGATGGCCAGCAGCGCAATGCCGTTGCGGCGCGCCTTGTCGATCAGCAGGCCGCGCGCGGCCTGCAGGGCGGGCTGTGCAAAACCGTTGCCGGCATCCACCGCCACGTAGCCGGGTGCCACGTCTTGCACCTGCGGCACGGCCTGCCCATTGACCCAGCCGCTGGCCAGCGTGGAAAGGTAGCCAGGGATGCGAAAGATGCCATGGCTTTCGGCGCCGTCGCGCTGGGCGCTGGCGCAGTTGGCGGCCAGCACGGCGGCCACTTCGGCCGAGGTGCCGTGGCGCAAAAAGATCTGGGTGAGCAGGGCTTGCAGCTCGGCGCAGGAAACCAGCGAAGTGCCGGCGCTGTGGGGAATGTGCGGAGTCGGTGCGGGCATGTGTATTTGCTATGTTTTGTATAGCTGCTTGCGCTTATTTATAAAGCGCTAGAGCCTGTTTTGATGCTGATTATTATCAGTCACCCATCACCACGCCTTCGCGCCGCGGGTCGGCGCCGCCCAGCCATACCTTTTTGCCATGGGCCTGGCCCCGGGTGATGGCCTGCAGGCCGCTGGTCATGTTCATCTCGCGCACCTCGGCGCCGCGTGCGCGCAGGGTCTGCACTGTGGCGGGAGGGAAGCGGTTTTCTTCCAGCAGCGTGGGGCCGTTCATGGAGCCGAAATTGGGCAGGTTGATGGCCTGCTGCGGCATCAGGCCCCAGTTGAGCACGCCATACAGCGCCTTGGCCGTGTAGTGGATGATGGCCGCGCCGCCGGGGCTGCCGCCGCTCATCAGAAGCTCGCCGCTGGCCTGGTCAAACACCAGCGTGGGCGCCATGGACGAGCGCGGCCGCTTGCCCGGCTGCACGCGGTTGGCAATGGGCTGGCCCTGGGCGTCGGTGGGGGCAAAGCTGAAGTCGGTGAGTTCGTTGTTGAGCAAAAAGCCCCCGCGGCGCGCGGCGCTGGTGGTGACCATCTGGCGTGAGCCAAACTGGTCTTCGATGGTGGTGGTCATGGCCACCGCGTTGCCAAAGGCGTCCACGATGCTGATGTGGCTGGTGCCGTATTCGGGCTGCTCGGGCATGGGGGCAAAGCTGGTGCGCAGGGCGCCCGGCGTGCCCGGTTGCGCCACCTTCATGCTCTGCGCACCGATCAGTTGGGCGCGGCTGGCCAGATAGGCGGGCTCCAGCAGGCTCATCCAGCTGCCGGCCGGGGGTTGCACGAAATCGGGGTCGGCCACGTAGAGCGCGCGGTCGGCAAAGGCCAGGCGCGCCGCTTCGGTGTAGAGGTGCAGCCAGTCGGCGCCGGGGGCGGGGCCGCGCAGACCGTCTTGCAGTGGTATGGCAGCCGCGTTGGTGTTTTGGAGGATGCCCAGGATCTGGCCGATGGCGATGGCGCCCGAACTCGGCGGCGGAAAGCCGCACACGCGGTAGTTGCGGGGCGCAACCTGGTAGCTGCTGCACAGGGCTTCGCGCTTCTTGGGCTGATAACCGGCCAGATCGGCCAGGCTGAGCTGGCCTGGATTGGTGGGGTGCGTGCGCACCTTGGTCACGATGGCCTGGGCCACGTCGCCCTCCAGCAGCGCCTTCGATCCCTGCCGGGCGATGGCCCGCAGCACCGTGGCCAGCTCGGGGTTCTTCAGCACATGGCCCACGGGCCAGGGTTTGCCAGCGGTGTCGTAGAAGTAGGCGGCGGCCACGGGGTCTTTGGACAGGAATTTGTCGTTGGCCAGCAAGGTGTTGAGCCGGGCGCTGACCTTGAAGCCGCCCTCGGCCAGTTGGATGGCGGGCTCGAACAGCTGCGCCCATGCCAGCTTGCCATGCTCGCGGTGTGCCAGCTCCAGCATGCGCACCGTGCCCGGAACGCCCACCGAGCGGCCGCCCACGACGGCGTCGTTGAAGGGCAGGGGCTTGCCGTCGGGGCCGATGAAGAGCTTGTCGGTGACGGCAGCGGGTGCTGTTTCGCGCCCGTCATAGGCTTCCACGCGGGTACCCGCAGCATGCAGCAGGAAGGCGCCGCCGCCAATGCCGCTCGACTGCGGCTCGACCAGCGTCAGCACCATCTGCACCGCAATGGCCGCGTCGATGGCCGAGCCGCCCGCCTTGAGCACCTGGTAGCCCGCGTCGGTGGCCAGCGGGTTGGCCGCGGCCACGGCAAACTTTTCAGTGGCCCAGCCCGGTTTTTCGGTGGTGCCCGACGAGCCCTCGGGCTGGCTGGGCACGGTGTAGGCCAGCGGCGGTGCGGTGTTGCAACCGGCCAGCAGCGCGGCGGCGGCGATCAGCGCAATGCGAAGGGGGGTGGTCTTGGGCATCCGGTGTTCTCCATGGGGTGGGCGGGAATCCATGGTAGCGGGCGGGCGGTTGGGGGCCGACCGTTGTTACATTGCGGAACAGCGCCTTGGATTTGTGCTGTTTTTGGCCTCTAGCGCTTTACCTGTAAGCGCTACTAGCTATCATTTCGTGAGCTAATCGGTTCACATCAGTACGGGGCCCGCCCGCCCGTCTTCCACCACGAAGCGCGCCAGGGTGGACGCGCCACTGTCGGCCCGCAAGGGGTCGTCCACCACGCGCAAGGTGGTGGTCCAGCGCTGCGGGGTGATGTCGGCCAGGCCGTAGCCGCGCTTGTCGCAGCGCGCCAGCAGCACATGCGGGTTGTGGCGGGCGATGGCATCCACCTTGTCCTGCGTGGTGCCTGCGCGCGAGCTGATCGAGGTGCCGCAGAACTCGCTGGCGACAACCGGCCCGGCAGGCTGCTGGCCGTCAGCCCCGGCATCGGCGAGCACCTTGCAGACATAGTTTTGGTGGATGTCGCCGCCCAGCAGCACGCTGTTGCGCGGTGCGTGGCGGGCCAGTGACTGCAGCAGGCGCGCGCGGGCGCCGGGGTAGCCGTCCCAGCTGTCGGTGGAGACCACGCCCGAGGGGTAGCGGCGGGGCGAGAACAGGGTTTGCTGCGCGATCACGCTCCAGCGGGTGCGGTCGTGCTGTGCATCGGCGGCCAGGCCCGCATCAAGCCACTGCTCCTGCGCAGCGCCCAGCAGGGTGCGTTGCGGGTCGGCGTGGGCGGCACAGTCTTGCGGGCGCACGGCGGCAGCCCCGCCCGTGTCGGCCGGGCGGCAAGCCTGCCACTGGCGGTGCTGGCGGGTGTCGAGCAGGTGCACCTGGGCCAGCCTGCCCCAGCGCAGGCGCCGGTACACCTGCAGGGCACCAAAGTCGGGCGCCAGCAGGCTGGCTGCACGCAGCGGCATGTTTTCGTAAAACGCCTGCCAGGCAGCGCTGCGCAGGGCCAGAAAAGCTGCTGGGTCGCCCTGGCTGCCCTTGCCTTGGGCGCCGGCGTAGTCGTTCTGCACCTCGTGGTCATCCCAGGTGACGGCCCACGGGCAGGCGGCATGGGCGGCCTGCAGGGCGGGGTCGCTCTTGTGCAGCGCATAGCGGTCGCGGAAGTCGGCCAGGGTGCTGGCGTGCCGCAGCGCGTGCACGCGGGCCAGGCCCGTGGTGGATGGTGGCGATGCGTATTCGTAGATGTAGTCGCCCAGAAAGAGCACCAGGTCGGGCTGGTCAGCGCACAGGTGGCGCCACGCGGCGTAGTGGCCGTGCTCCCAGCGCTGGCATGAGGCAAAGGCGATGCGCAGATGGGCGTCCATGGCATCGGCCGCAGGTGCGGTACGGGTGCGGCCCGTGGCGCTGATGGCGTCGCCCAGCATGAAGCGGTAGTGGTACCAGCGGGCCGGGGCCAGCCCGGTGAGCTCGACATGCACGCTGTGGCCCAGTGCGGGAAGCGCCGTGGCCTGCCCGCGCTGCACGATGCGCCGAAAGGCCGGGTCGTCGGCCAGCTCCCAGCGCACGGTGAACGGATCGCTGAGATCGCCGTGCTGTGTTGGCAGCAGTCGAGTCCAGAGCACCACGCCGTCGGGTGTGGGGTCGCCGCTGGCCACGCCCAGGGAAAACGGGTCGTGCTGCAGCGGGTGGTTGCTCCAGGCCCAGCGGGGCAGGGTGCCGGCAGCGGCCACCAGGGCGGCACGCTGCAGGAAGGCGCGGCGTTGCAGGGGTGTCATGGTGCGGAGTGTCGCGGCTGGCTGCAGGGCGAAAGCGACAGCCGCTCCAGCCGCTCAGGCGGCCATGACGCGGTTCTTGCCCGAGCGTTTGGCCAGGTACATGCTTTTGTCGGCCCGACGAATGGCATCGGCGCTGGTCTCGCCGTCACCCAGCTGGGCCACCCCGGCGCTGAAGGTGATCAGCAATTTTTCGGTGCCTTGCAGAAAGAAGCGGGTGGTCAGCTCGCGCTGCAGGCGCGTCATGGCGGCTACGCCGTTGGCGACGGTGGTGTCGGGCAAGAT
Organism: Acidovorax sp. 35-64-16; assembly: GCF_002281195.1. Classification (NCBI taxonomy): domain Bacteria; kingdom Pseudomonadati; phylum Pseudomonadota; class Betaproteobacteria; order Burkholderiales; family Comamonadaceae; genus Acidovorax; species Acidovorax sp. 35-64-16. Next base: position 8,586 of record NZ_NCFM01000027.1, read on the forward strand.
CAGCACGAACTCTTCGCCGCCATAGCGGGCCAGCAGGTCCTGGGGGCGCATGACTTCGCGGGTGACCTGGGTCAGGTGCACCAGCGCCGCATCGCCGGCGGTGTGGCCGAGGCGGTCGTTGATGGTCTTGAAATTGTCGATGTCGAGCAGCGCCAGACACAGCGGCGCACCCATGCGGTGCGCACGGGCCAGCTCACGCTCCATGGCCTCGTCCAGCCCCTTGCGGTTGAGCGAGCCGGTGAGCGGGTCGTGGCGTGCCTGGGCGCTGGCGCGGTCGAGTTCCTGCTGCAGTTGTGCCACCTGCGCCCGCTTGAGTTCGGTGCGCTCGCGCAGTTCGTGAAGCTCGTCGTGGGCCGTCCGGCTGTCCAGCGCCATGGAGCGGGTGGCTTGCATCACTTCCTGCAGCACGGGGGCAATTTCCTCCAGGGTGGTAGCTTTGCCGATGAGGTCGGCGCAGCGTTCCATCGTGCCATGGTAGGTGGTGCTGGAGTCGGTGATTTTTGCCAGGCGCTCAATGAAGGTGGACAGCATGTCCCTCATCTGCTCCTGGGCCTCGACGGTGCGGGCGTGGGCTTCGGTCTGCTTGAAGATCACGTCTTTCAGGCGCCGCTGCACATCGTCCAGCCGGCGCAGCGTGAGCGGCGGTGTGGAGGCGGCCATCAGTGCCTCGGCCTGGCCATGGAGCCAGCGGTCTTCCACGCTCAGCGCGGCGATGTTCTCGAACACCATGTGCAGCAGATCGAGCAGGCTGGAACGGATGGCGGCCTGGTCTTCGGTGGCAAACGACAGGCGATAAGTGAAGTTGCCCAGCATCAGCTGCACCGTCGATACGGGCGGGGCGGGCTCGCGCAGCAACTTGGTCAGCTGCTGGGCCATTTCATGCACGCGTGCATCGTCTTCGCCCAGCGCGGGCAGCGTGTTGTCGATCAGGCGGGCCAGCAGTTCTGCCAGGTCTTCGGGCAGGATGGTCAACGCGGTGGTTTCGGCGGCCACGGGTTCGGCGGTGGCCGGGTTGAGCCCCAGATTGGCGTAGCCCACCATCACGCTTTGCAGCGATGTCCAGTCCCTGTTGTCCACCGCCCGCTCCAACTGGCCCAGCAGCCGCTTTTGTGCCAGGGTCTGGCCCGGGAGCACCCGCAGAATGTGTTTTAGCGGCCCGTCCGGGAACGCCGGTGGGGTGCGGATGCCGGCAATTTCGTCATACAGCGCCAGATAGTTGTCTGGCGTTGGGGCCAGCCGTCGGATGGCCAGTTGCTTGAGCGTTTCGCGGGCAATTTCAGAGGGTTGTCGGTCCGCCATGTGCGAGCATCCGTGTCAGGGGTCTGGGGTGCGCGAGTTTGACACAGGGCGGCGGCTTCACGGCAAAGCCGTCCGCCTCGGTGGTTCGATTTCAGTTAACCATGACCAGCTTGCCCATCACGCCGCGCGAGCCCATGTGGGCATAGGCCGCGGGCAGCTCGGCCATGGGCATGGTGCGGTCGATCACGGGCTTGATCTTGCCCTGGCCATACCACTGGGCCAGCTCGCCCATCATGGCGGCATTGGCCTTGGGCTCGCGCTTGGCAAAGTCGCCCCAGAACACCCCAACGATCGAGGCACCCTTGAGGAGCGCCAGGTTGAATGGCAGTGCCGGGATGGGCCCCGAGGCAAAACCCACCACCAGGTAGCGGCCGCGCCAGGCGATAGAGCGGAAGGCCGGCTCGGCAAAGTCACCGCCCACGGGGTCGTAAATCACGTCCGGCCCCTTGCCATCGGTCAAGGCCTTGATCGCATCGCGCAGGTTTTCCTTGCTGTAGTTGATGGTGGCGTCGGCGCCAATCGAGGTGCACAGCGCGCATTTTTCATCGCTGGAGGCCGCTGCGATCACGCGTGCGCCCATGGCCTTGGCGATCTGTATGGCTGCGGTGCCCACGCCACCGGCGGCGCCGAGCACCAGCACGGTTTCGCCGACCTTGAGCTGGGCGCGATCCACCAGCGCGTGGTGGGATGTGGCGTAAATCATGATGAATGCGGCCGCATCCACATGCGAAAAGCCGTCTGGCAGCGGCATGCACAGGGCTGCCGGGGCAATGGTGTGGGTGCCAAAGCCACCGGTGCCCGACAGGCAGGCAACGTTCTGGCCGACCTTCAGATGCGTGACCCCATCGCCCACGGCTGCCACCACGCCTGCGTACTCCGAGCCGGGCACAAATGGCAGGGGTGGCTTCATCTGGTACTTGTTCTGCACGATCAGCAGATCCGGAAAGTTCAGGCTGGCGGCCTTGATCTCGATGAGCACCTCGCCCGCTTTGGGGGTGGGGGTGGGCAGTTCGGTCCAGGTGAGCGCGTCAACGCCGGTGGGGTTCGTGCAAAGCCAAGCGTGCATGGGTATGTCTCCGGTCTGTCTCTTGATGATGGGGCGCATGATAGGTGGGGGGGCCGCGCAGGGGTTGTCCCCCGAGCGACGGCCGCGTTGGCAGCCGCTCGCTGACCCCGGGCGTTCGCGCGCGGGGTGCCGCACCTACAATCCGTTGCAACCTCTACTGCAACCATGAAGATTCTCATTTCCAACGACGACGGCTACCAGGCGCCAGGCATCGTGGCGCTGCACGATGCGCTCAAAACCCTTGACGGGGTGGAGGTGGAGGTCGTTGCCCCCGAGCACAACAACAGTGCCAAGTCCAACGCGCTTACCCTGCATTCACCGCTGTATGTGCACAAGGCAGCCAACGGCTTTCGCTATGTGAATGGCACGCCGGCCGATTGCGTTCATATCGCCCTCACGGGACTGCTTGGATACCGACCCGATCTGGTGGTATCCGGCATCAACAACGGCGCCAACATGGGCGACGACACCATCTATTCGGGCACCGTGGGCGCTGCCATGGAGGGGTTTCTTTTTGGCATTCCGGCCATGGCGGTATCCCAGGTGGACAAAGGCTGGGGCGAAATCGAGGCTGCGGCGCACAAAACCCGCGAAATCGTTGCGCAGATGATGGCGCAGAACCTGGTGGCCGAGGCGCCGTGGTTGCTCAATATCAACATTCCGAACATGCCGCTGCAGGCATTGCGCCCCCTGAAACTGTGCCGCTTGGGACGCCGCCATGCGGCCGAGCGGGTGATCGTGCAGGAGAGCCCGCGCGGGGACGTGATGTATTGGATCGGCGGGGCTGGCGCAGCCAAGGATGAAGCTGAAGGCACCGATTTTCACGCGACAGCCCAGGGGCATGTGTCGGTGACCCCGTTGAAGGTGGATCTGACCGACCACGACAATCTGGGTTATTGGGCGCAGACGGCGTCCCGCTTGGTGACCGCTGGTTCAGTGGCCCCGCAGCGGTGATGCAGCGCAGACCCGGTTTTCCGGCCCGCCTGGATGGCGCTGGGGGTGCCGCCTCCAAGCCTGCGCCAGCCCCGTTGCGCCCGACGGTGCGCCCCAATGTGCCGGCAGCGCCCCACGGTGTTGGGCTGGATTCGGCTGCGGTGCGCGCGCGCATGGTGCAAAAGCTCGCGGCGGGCGGCATTGCATCACCATTGGTGCTTCAGGCCCTCTCGTCGGTGGAGCGGCACCGCTTTGTTGATAGTGCGTTGGTGAATCAGGCTTACGAAGACACCAGTTTGCCCATCGGCCTGGCGCAGACCATTTCCAAGCCCAGCGTGGTGGCGCGCATGTGCGAACTGCTGTTGGGCGCAGAGTGCGCGCGCGCTGGCGGGTTGGGCCGGGTGCTCGAAATCGGCACCGGCTGCGGCTACCAGGCCGCGGTGCTCGGCCGTCTAGCGCGCGAGGTGTATTCGATCGAGCGCTTGCGCGGCCTGCACGAGAAGGCGCGCGACAATCTGCGCCATCTGCGGCTGGCCAATGTGCACCTGTTGTTTGGCGATGGCATGCAAGGTTATGCCAAGGGCGCACCCTATGCGGCCATCATCGCAGCGGCTGGCGGCGAAGCCGTACCGCAGGCCTGGTGTGATCAATTGGCCTTGGGCGGGCGCCTCGTGGCGCCCATGGCGCTTGCTGGCGGGCAGCAAGTGTTGCTTGTCATCGACAAAACCGCGCACGGATTGAAACAAAGCGTTCTCGAACCGGTTCATTTTGTCCCTCTAAAATCGGGGATTGCCTGAAGGGAATGCTTATGTTGGTATCACGTAGTCTTGTCGTTGGGGTTTCCGTCACGTTGACGGCGCTTGTGCTTGCTGGCTGCGGAACCCGTATGACGAAGGCTCCCGTGGAGGACCGTGGAACGTCTTCTGCCTCGTCGTCGCCTTCGTCAGTGCCTGGCGTGGTGGTGACACCCATCAAGCCCTTGCCGGGGGCTGAGAATGCAGGAAAACCGGGTTACTACACTGTCAAGGCCGGAGATACGCTGATTCGCATTGGCCTTGAAAATGGCCAAGGCTGGAAGGACATTGCGCGCTGGAACAACCTGGACAATGCCAACCTGATCGAGGTGGGGCAGGTGCTGCGAGTGGCGCCCCCCTCGGCCACGGCGGCCACCGAAACGGGCGTGGTGGCGCGTCCTGTTGCCTCTTCGGCTGTTGTTCCTGCTTCGGCTGCCAGCACGCCCAAGCCTGCCGCCAGTGCTGCGGTGGCTGTGCCTGCGCCAATCCCAGCCACTACCCCCGCTGCGGCAGCAGCCTCATCGGAAGACGACGTTCCTTTCATCTGGCCTGCTTCTGGCACTCTGCTGGCAGGTTTTGATGAGGCCCGTAACAAGGGCTACGATATTTCCGGTAAAGCCGGAGACCCGGTTCTTGCGGCGGCTGACGGGCGGGTGGTGTATGCGGGCGCCGGTCTGCGGGGCTATGGCAATCTCGTTATTTTGAAGCACAACAACACCTTTTTGACCGCCTATGCGCACAACCAGGCATTGCTGGTCAAGGAAGACCAGACGGTGCGGCGCGGCCAAAAAATTGCGGAAATGGGCAGTACGGATGCTGACCGCGTCAAGCTGCACTTCGAAATTCGGCGCCAGGGCAAACCCGTGGACCCTGTCCGCTACTTGCCAGCGCGTTGAGTTTGACTTCTGTCGCACTGTCTGCCGTGCCTGATGCAGCCCCAACGGGTCGTCTCGACGAAATAACAGCCGGTAGGGCCGCGTCTGCCGCGGGTTCGGCCGAAACCCCGGATGAACTCGGCTTATCGGATGAGTTTACTGGCCTTGCCGAGGCTGAATCCGAGTTGCGGCAAGTGGTGGTGGGTGTGGCCCAGCATGGCGCGCGCCTGGACCGCGCGCTGGTCGAGCTGGTGCCCGAGTTTTCCCGCAGCTATCTGCAGCAGCTTCTGTCGCAGGGTCTTGTTTCACTGAACGGTCGTCCGGCCACCAAGGCGGCTGTGCGGGTGAAGGCCGGCGACCCGGTCTCGGTCGAGATGCGCCCGACGCTGCAGAGCCAGGCATTTCGCCCGGAGTCGCTGCCCATCGATGTGGTTTACGAAGACGAGCACCTGCTGGTAATTAACAAGCCGGCGGGCCTGGTCGTTCATCCCGCCCCGGGAAACTGGGGTGGAACGCTGCTGAACGGGCTTCTTGCGCGCGATGAAAAGGCGCAATGGGTGCCCCGCGCGGGCATCGTGCACCGCCTTGACAAGGACACCAGTGGCCTGATGGTTGTTGCCAAGGATCGGGCCACTATGGATGCGCTCGTGTGCATGATCGCCGAGCGGGCAGTGCATCGGCAATACCTGGCCTTGGCGCACCGGCCCTGGACGGGGCCCCACAGCCGGACGGTGCAAGCCCCCATCGGGCGCGATCCACGCAACCGTTTGCGCATGGCTGTAGTCGACCTGGACAGTCATCCCGGAAAAACTGCGCGCACGGATGTGCGATGGCTTGCAGGCAATGACCTCGGTTGCTGGGTGGAGTGCACCTTGCACACTGGGCGCACCCATCAGATTCGGGTGCACATGGCATCCATCGGGCACCCGCTGGTTGCCGACAGTCTTTATGGAGGGGCTTATGCTGCGGGAATGGAGCGCCAGGCGCTTCATGCCTATCGGCTGTGTTTTGCGCATCCGGTCTCAGGGCGGGCGCTCGAGTTTCGCGCACCATTGCCGGACGATCTGGCGCAGGCGTTGTCGCAGTGGGGCCTGGGCTACAATCCGCCCTGACGGTCTGCCAGGCCGTGTTCGCCCGAAGGCGGTCTCCCGCCAAGTGGTGCGTCGCTCCAGAGTTTCTTCCTGGTGCGCTCTTGATTGACTCCTGCAGTTGGTGTGGTGCCTGCTATCGGCACATGGCCAAATTTTCCCGGAATCGCTGAACCATGAATACGGTGGATGCCAAACGGGTCCTCGAAACCGCCCTGATCTGCGCTGCGCAGCCCATGGCTGTGCGAGAGCTGCGTGTACTTTTTGATGATGCGCTGGGGTCGGACACACTGAAAGTCCTCTTGCAGGAGCTTCAGCAGGACTGGGCCCTGCGAGGGGTCGAGCTGGTGCAGGTGGCTTCTGGTTGGCGATTCCAAAGCCGCCCCGAAATGCGGGAGTACCTGGACAAGCTTCACCCGGAGAAGCCCCCGCGCTATTCCCGTGCCACGCTGGAGACATTGGCCATCATTGCCTACCGCCAGCCGGTGACGCGCGGAGATATCGAAGATATCCGGGGTGTCACGGTCAATAGTCTGATCGTGAAGCAACTGGAGGATCGAGGTTGGGTGGAGGTCATTGGGCATCGGGAAACCGTAGGCCGCCCTGCGCTGTTTGCCACCACACGCCAGTTTCTGGACGACTTGGGGCTGCAGTCGCTGGACCAGTTGCCGGTGCTGGATGACCCCACCGGTAGCTCCAATGTCCTGGAGGCAATGGCCTCGTTGGGAAACCTGCAGGGCACCTTGGAGATGGATGGAGACGATGTTCCAAACCGCCTTCCTTTGGGCGATGAAGGGTTGTCCGGGATGGATTTGCAAGAGGCGCAGCAGCAGACGCAGGCCAAGCCAAGTGCGGAGACGGATCTCCGTGATGAACAAGTTGGCGCCCCAGGGGGCGTCACGGGAAATAATTTATGAACGATTCCACTTCAGATCCTCAGGACATGTCTCAAGAGACGGAGAGTTCTGACGTCGCAGTGCCTGCCAAAAAAGCTGTAGCACGCAAAAACACCCGCAAAAAAGCGGAGCCAATGGCTGGCGTCGCTGGGGATGTGGTGATTGAGGCTCCAGCCGGGTTCTCCGGCGAGGGCGATGCACTGCACCTGTCGGCGAATCTTGCCGCGGAACATGAGCCCGCACTGGCGTCAGCAGCTCCATTGAGCAATGCCGATGTTCCATCTGACGGCGGAATTACCACGTCGCAGTCGACCGCTGGCAAGCGCGAGGCCGGTGCCAGGCGCCAGGCGACGCCGCGCCCAGCTGGCCTCACCGGGTCTGGAAAGCGATCTACGGCTGCCGCGGTCGATGGTTACCAGTTTGAAGATGTCATTTCGGGTCGTTTCGATGCCGATGAGGTCGGTGGCGAGGCCGTAGCAACCAAGCGCGTGCTGTTGCCTCAGGTGGAAACGCCCAAACTTCACAAGGTGCTTGCGCAGGCCGGGCTGGGCTCTCGTCTGGAGATGGAGCAGTTGATTCTTGAAGGCAGGATCTCGGTGAACAACGAGCCTGCGCACATTGGTCAACGCGTGCAGTTTGGCGATCAGGTGAAGGTGAATGGCAAGCCGATCCGCTATCGCATTGATCCTCCACCTGCGCGTGTTATTGCTTACCACAAGCCTGTTGGCGAGGTGGTTTCCCACGATGACCCGCAAAACCGGCCGACGGTGTTTCGCAAGCTTCCTCGTTTGCAACAAGGCAAATGGCAGTCCGTCGGTCGCCTGGATCTGAACACTGAGGGTCTGCTTCTGTTCACCAGCTCGGGTGAGTTGGCCAACAAGCTGATGCACCCCCGGTTTGGACTGGAGCGGGAATATGCCGTGCGCGTCCTGGGAGCCCTGAGCAACGAAGAAAAACAGCACCTGCTGGACGGCGTTCGGCTGGACGACGGCATGGCTGCGTTTGGTTCGATCGAGGATGGAGGTGGTGAAGGCTCCAATTGCTGGTATCGCGTCACCATATCGGAAGGGCGCAATCGCGAGGTTCGTCGCATGCTGGAGGCGGTGGGCCACGCTGTCAGTCGCCTGATCCGGATCCGCTACGGCGCAATGGTCTTGCCCCGGGGGCTGAAAAGAGGGGCCTGGCTGGAGCTCGATGAGAGCGATATTCGGGCCCTGGTTCAGGCCGCCTCGGCTGGACGCCCGGAAGCCCCCGAGGCCCGCAGCAACGAAGTGCCCACTGGTGGAGACCGGGGGAATCGGAGCCGTGGAGGCGGCGGTAAACGCATGGGTGATGGCCGAAAGCGTCCGCCAGGAGCCAACGGCAGTGCAGGTGGACCGCGTGGACAGGCACCTCGCAGGTCTGATGATCCGAGTGCACGAGGTGGAAACCCGGATCGCCAGCGAGGCAGTGCACAACCCGATCCCATGAAAACGTCGGTCGGATACATTGGCGTGGACAGTTTGTCACGCCACCGTCAGGATCAGCGCCGCACGGGCGGCGGTGGGCGTACTGGCGGCGGCGTGCAGCGTCGCGGCGGAAATCGCTAATTCTTTGGGGATTCCTTGCCCGGTTAGAATCGAAAGCTTTGCCCGACGGGCGAAAAAATTACAGCAACATCACATCAGGAAATCAAAATGGCCATCGAACGTACTCTTTCCATCATCAAGCCCGACGCAGTTGCCAAGAATGTCATCGGCCAGATCTATGCCCGCTTTGAAGCCGCTGGCCTCAAGGTCGTTGCTGCCCGCATGGCGCACCTCTCGCGCCTGGAGGCTGAGCAGTTCTATGCGGTGCACAAGGCACGTCCTTTCTTCAAGGATCTGGTTGATTTCATGATTTCCGGCCCCGTCATGATTCAGGCGCTGGAAGGCGAGAACGCGATTTTGAAGAACCGCGAACTGATGGGTGCAACGGATCCCAAGAAGGCTGAGGCCGGTACCATTCGTGCTGACTTTGCAGACAGCATTGATGCCAACGCCGTGCACGGTTCCGATGCGCCTGAAACTGCTCAGGTGGAGATCGCGTTCTTCTTCCCAGGCATGAACGTCTACTCGCGCTGACATGATCGTCCCCACGCTCGTTCCAATGCTGTTGGATAAAGCAAGCGCTGGGGGCAGCTGCGACCGATTTTGGACGCGGCAACCATGAAAACCAATCTTCTTGAATTTGACCTCGACGGGTTAGCCGACTTTTGTGGGCAGCTCGGAGAAAAGCGGTTTCGTGCCACGCAGCTTTTCCGCTGGATTCACCAGCGGGGGGCTGATGATTTTGATGCCATGAGCGACTTGGCTGCTGCCTTGCGCGCCAAGCTCAAGGGCTGTGCGCATGTGCAGGCCCTGCCTGTCATCAGTGAGCATGTCTCGGCCGATGGCACCGTCAAATGGCTATTTGACGTGGGCGGTGGCAATGCTGTCGAATCCGTTTTTATTCCTGAGGATGACCGGGGAACCCTTTGCATATCGTCGCAGGCCGGCTGTGCGGTTGGGTGCCGGTTTTGCTCGACCGGGCACCAAGGCTTCAGTCGCAATCTCACCACGGGTGAAATTGTTGCGCAGCTGTGGTTCGCCGAGCACGCCTTGCGCAGACGCCTGGGATCATCTTCCCGCATTATTTCGAATGTGGTGATGATGGGCATGGGCGAGCCGCTGCAAAACTATGCTGCCCTTGTGCCCGCGCTGAAGGTTATGCTGGACGACCATGCTTACGGACTGTCGCGCCGGCGGGTCACAGTGTCTACGTCGGGCGTTGTCCCCATGATGGATCGCTTGTCGCAGGACTGTCCGGTGGCCCTTGCAGTTTCGTTGCATGCGCCCAATGATGCGCTGCGGGATTTTCTGGTTCCGCTGAACCGAAAATACCCGATCCAGGAGTTGCTGGAAGCTTGCCACCGCTACCTTGAGCATGCGCCAAGGGATTTCATTACATTTGAATACTGCATGCTCGATGGCGTGAACGATCAGATTGAGCATGCCCATCAATTGATTGAGTTGGTCAAACCAGTTCGTGGCCACGCGATCCGCTGCAAATTCAACCTGATTCCGTTCAACCCATTTCCTGCCTCAGGACTCTTGCGTTCTTCTCAGGCACAGGTCGCCGCTTTTGCAAAAGTACTAAGTGGCGCGGGAATTGTCACGACAGTGCGCAAGACGCGCGGGGATGATATTGATGCCGCATGCGGCCAACTGGCCGGCGATGTCAAAGACCGTACGCATGCGGCTGCGCGCATGGCAAAGCAACGCACAATCGTGCTCAAACAGGTGACTTAAGTCGCTACTTATTAAGGAGGCGCTACATGGTGGGATCGATTGGACGCTGGCAGCAATATTGCCGCTGGACGCTCATGGCTTGTGGTGCCTTGACCTGTTTTTTTGCGCTTGGAGGATGTGCGACCAATGGCGGGACATCGGCGCCTGAATCCTCTGCGGATCTGGTGACGCCGTCCGACGAACCTGAAGCGCGCCGCCGTGCCCGAATCCGCTTGGAGCTGGCATCCAATTATTTCGAGATGGGGCAAACTGCCGTCGCTTTGGATGAGGTCAAGCAATCGCTTGCATCTGATCCGACCTATGCCGATGCCTACAACTTGCGCGGTCTCATCTATTTGCGCCTCAACGATTTTCCGCAGGCAGAAGAGAGTTTTCGCCGGGCACTGGCTTTGCGCCCTGGCGACGCCAATCTCTCGCACAACTTTGGCTGGCTTCTGTGTCAGCAGAAAAAATACGCAGAAGCTGATCAGAACTTTTCCCGTGCACTGAACAATCCTGCCTACGCTGCGCGCAGCAAAACATTGATGGCGAAGGGACTTTGTCAAGTTGGCGCTGAGCGCTATGCAGAGGCCGAGCAGTCGCTGATCAAGGCCTACGAACTGGATGCTGCCAACCCTGTGGTTGGCTATCACTTGTCGGCACTCCTTTTGCGTCGCAATGATCTGAGTCGTGCGCAGTTTTACATCCGACGTCTCAATAACAGCGAATACGCCAACGCAGAATCGCTGTGGCTGGGGATCAAGGTAGAGCGTGCTTTGGGCGACACCGTGGCTATGAGGCAACTCGCTGATCAGCTGCGCAAGCGGTTCCTTGATTCGCGTGAGTGGGGTGCTTTTGAACGCGGGGCATTCAATGAGTGAGTTGTTGGTTGCGTCGTCTGCAGCTGACACGCCTGGCCAAGGTATGTCAGTGACGGCGGGTGCATTGCTGCGAGATGCCCGTGAGGCGGCAGGGCTGCACATTGCCGCATTGGCCGTTGCCCTGAAGGTGCCTGTTGCCAAGCTTGAAGCACTGGAGGCGGATAATTTTTCTGCATTGCCGGACATGGTGTTCGTCCGTGCACTGGCGTCCAGTGTCTGTCGCACCCTCAAGATAGATCCTCAAGCTGTTCTGGCGCTTCTGCCCCAGGGGGAGGGACCTAGACTCTCTGCCGGAGATGTGGGTTTGAACGCGCCCGTCAAGGGATTCGCCGGTAGATCGTCTGCGGCTCCGTTCAAGGGGGCCGGCTCCAGATCCTTCGTATGGGCTGTTGGCTTGTTGTTGATCGGCGCGGCTTTGATGATGTTCCTGCCCCGGGGCCTGGATGCGGATTTATCGGCTTTGCTCAAGCAACCGGAAACAACTACAAAAATTCCGATGCCTACAGGGAACGTCGCGCAGGAAATTTCGGTTGCAGTGGGTGCAGAACAGCGCGTCCCTTCCGCTGCCCCTGCCCCTGCAGCTGCAGCTGGTGTGGGTGTCGAATTGCCTGCTGGGGAATCGATCAAGCCTGCTGGAATCGCTTCACATCCCATCGTCTTGCCGTCGGTGGAAGCATCTGCCCCCAGCATCGCGCCTGCCGCCGATGCACCCTCCGGTGTTCTCGCTTTCAAAGCACGTAGCGAGTCGTGGATACAGGTTCGTGATGCGGCAGGTGCACTGGTCTTGCAGCGCAATTTGGCGCCCAATGAGCTGGTTTCTGTGTCCGGCGTGTTGCCGCTGGCTGTTGTGATCGGGCGGGCAGATGCCACGGAAGTTTTTGTTCGCGGCAAGCCCTACGATATCGGGCCCGTTTCCCGTGAAAATGTCGCTCGCTTCGAGGTGAAATAGTGGAAAAAATGGTCAGCGATACGGCAGCGATCAACGTGGCGACACCGTCTCCTCGCCGTTCCAGGCAGGCGCAGGTGGTGTGGGGCTCTCGCATAGTCACGGTGGGTGGTGATGCGCCTGTGCGCATCCAGTCCATGACCAACACGGACACCGTAGATGCCATCGGCACGGCAATCCAGGTGAAAGAACTGGCTCAGGCAGGGTCTGAGTTTGTTCGTATTACCGTCAACACACCGGAAGCGGCAGCAGCGGTTCCGTATATCCGGGAGCAACTCGACCGTATGGGGGAAAGCGTTCCTTTGGTCGGGGATTTTCATTACAACGGGCATCGGCTCCTGACGGATTTTCCGGATTGTGCACAGGCACTGTCGAAGTACCGTATCAATCCTGGCAATGTTGGAAAAGGCGACAAGCGTGATCGCCAGTTTGGCCAGATGATCGAAGCTGCGATACGGTGGAACAAGGCGGTTCGCATCGGTGTCAACTGGGGGAGTCTTGATCAAGAGCTTCTTGCCAGCCTGATGGATGCCAATAGCCGCCGACCCCTCCCCTGGGATGCGCGCCAGGTGATGTATGAAGCGCTGATCACCTCGGCAGTGGAATCGGCTCGTCGTGCTGAAGACATGGGTCTGGACGGCAACCAGATCATCCTGTCGTGCAAGGTCAGCGGCGTTCAGGATTTGATCTCGGTTTACCGTGAGCTGGCACGCCGTTGCGACTATGCGCTCCATCTGGGGCTGACAGAAGCAGGTATGGGCACCAAGGGAACTGTCGCCTCTGCCACCGCCTTGTCGATCCTGCTGCAAGAGGGTATCGGCGATACGATCCGGGTTTCGCTCACGCCCCAGCCGGGGGAGGCCCGGACGCAGGAAGTTGTGGTGGCATCTGAGATTCTGCAGTCGTTGGGGTTGCGGATGTTCGTGCCCAGCGTGACAGCCTGTCCCGGCTGTGGTCGCACCACCAGCACAACGTTTCAGGATCTGGCCAAACAGATTGATGATTTCCTTCGTGCGCAGATGCCCGTGTGGCGTGTGCGTTATCCCGGTGTGGAAAGTCTCAAGGTTGCGGTCATGGGGTGCATCGTGAACGGCCCTGGTGAAAGCAAGCATGCGGATGTCGGAATCAGCCTTCCAGGAACCGGCGAGGTGCCCGCGGCTCCGGTGTTTATCGATGGTGAAAAAGCCCTCACGCTACGTGGTGACAACATTGCCAATGAATTTCACCAGATTGTCGAAAACTACATTGAAAAACGGTTTGGTGCCGGATCCTCGGCTGCATAGCCGTAAGCCGGTCACCGCAGGGTTGAACTGCCAGTTGTTGGCAAGCCCTGTTTCTCGTTTTCCCATTTCCAAAAGAAAAATATTGCTGTGAGCATAGAAAAAGGAACCCTTGTGTCGAAGCTTGAAAGGCTGACCGCTGTCAAAGGCATGAACGACATCCTGCCACCCGAATCCGCACGGTGGGAATGGCTGGAGAGCAAGGTTAGAGCACTCATGGAGCGGTATGCGTATCGCAACATTCGTACTCCCATTGTGGAGCCGACTTCGCTCTTTGTGCGCGGCCTGGGTGAGGTCACTGACATTGTCGAGAAGGAGATGTACTCTTTTGAGGACCGCTTGAACGGCGAGCAATTGACTTTGCGGCCGGAGGCAACGGCGGGAGTGGTGCGTGCGGTCGCTGAACACTCCATGTTGTATGACGGTGGAAAACGTTTGTATTACATGGGTCCGATGTTTCGCCATGAACGCCCGCAGCGGGGACGATACCGTCAATTTCATCAGATCGGTGCAGAAGCGCTTGGGTTTCCTGGTGCGGAACTGGATGCTGAATTGATTTTGCTTGCCAATGCGTTGTGGAAAGAGCTTGGCCTGCAAAACGTGCGCCTTGAACTCAATAGTCTGGGACAGCCAGACGAACGCAAGGCGCACCGAGCCGCTTTGATCGGCTACCTGGAGCACCATACAGATGCTCTGGACGAGGAGGCTCGCCGTCGCTTGCACAGCAATCCCCTGCGAATTCTGGACACGAAGAATCCTGCCATGCAGTCGATTGTCGAGGCGGCACCTCGATTGATTGATTTTCTCGGCGAAGCGTCCCTCAGCCATTTCAATGCAGTGAAGGCCATTCTGGATGCCAACGGAGTGTCTTGGCGGGTCAATCCTCGCTTGGTGCGTGGGATGGATTACTACAATCTCACCGTGTTTGAGTTTGTTACCGACCAGTTGGGCTCACAGGGCACCATTTGCGGTGGGGGACGCTATGACTATCTTGTCGAGCAGATTGGTGGCAAGGCCGCTCCTGCGGTTGGCTGGGCGCTTGGAGTAGAGCGCGTTCTGGAGCTCCTGAAAGAGCAAGGTGGAGCCATTCCCCCGGTATGTCCGGATGTATATGCTGTTATCCCGGATATAACGACCTTGCCTATTGCCATTACAACCCTTGAGCGTTTGCGTGGGCACGGTGTCCGCGTGCAGATGCATGGTGCCCCTGTGTCGGGTGAGGGCATGGGTAGCATGAAATCCCAGTTTAAGAAAGCAGATGCCAGCGGTGCACGGTATGCGCTTGTTTTTGGATCAGATGAGTTGGCGCGTGGCGTGGTGCTGTGCAAGTCATTGCGAGATGGCAGTGGCATGCAGACCGAACACCGCCTCGATAGCGTTTCCGAGTGGGCCAGCGCCCTGCAATTTTCCCGTTAATTCCAAATAAATTCATGGCTAATCACCTCGATCTCGAAGAACAAGAGCAGCTTGATCAACTCAAGCATTTTTGGAATACCTGGGGGACATTGATCAGTGCCTTGGCAATCTTGATTTTTGGCTCTGTAGCAGCCTGGAATGGGTACCAGTATTGGCAGAATCGCCAGGCAATTCAGGCGGCAGCACTTTTTGACGCCGTGGATGTAGCCGCTCGTGCCGGTGACCAGGCTCGCATGGAGCAGGCATTCGGCGATCTGCGCGCCAGCTATGCGGGAACAACGCAGACAGCCCAAGCTGGGCTGATGCTTGCAAAATCCATGCTGGATGTCGGCAACATCAAAGGCGCCGGTGAAGCATTGACTTGGGTTGCAGAAAAGGCCAGTGATGACGGCTACAAGGCGCTTGCCAGATTGCGTCTTTCCAGTGTGCTGATGGATCAGAAGGAACTGGACGAAGCGCTCAAGCAGGTCTCGGGTTCATTTCCAGCCGAGTTCGAGGCGGTTGTCGCGGATCGCAAGGGGGACATCTTGATTCTGCAGGGGAAACAGGATCAAGCCGTTACTGAGTACAACCGCGCATTCAAGGCGTTTGATGACCGCGTGGAATATCGCCGTTTGGTGGAAGTCAAGCTCAACGCACTGGGTGTCCGTCCACAAGGTGCTGATGTGACTGCTGGTGCAACACCTGAGAACAAAAAATGAGATTCGCTCTAACCTCGTGTTCCTCGCCTTGGATCTCGCACGCCAGGCATGTCGCGTCCGTGCTTTTGGTCGGGGCAGTTTTGAGTGGTTGCTCTCTCTGGGGCGGGAGCTCCAAGCCTGTGCCTGCAGATCTTGGGCCCAATTTGCCCGTGCTGGGGGTCAACCATGTATGGACCGCGCGGATCGGAAGCATCGCGGGCCTTCCTTTGGATATGCATGTCAGCGGCCATGTGGTGACACTCGCATCGGCGGACGGCGTTGTGGTTGCTTTGGATGCTCGCTCAGGGGCAGATCTTTGGCGCACGGCGCTGGGGGAGCCTCTTTCGGCCGGTGTGGGAAGCGACGGAAAATGGACTGCCGTAGTTTCCCGCAGCAATGCTTTGGTGGTGATGGAGTCTGGTCGTGAGCTTTGGCGTCAGCCTCTGCAGACGCAGACATTCACAGCCCCCTTGGTTGCAGGAAACCGCATTTTCGTCCTTTCTGCTGACCGGTCGGTTTCTGCCTACGATGCAATGACGGGGCGACGTTTGTGGATTCAATCCCGCCCGGGTGAGCCTTTGGTGTTGCGCCAATCCGGGGTGCTTCTGGCTGTGGGCGACACGCTGGTGGTCGGGTTGTCAGGACGACTCGTTGGGTTCAATCCTGACAATGGCAGTGTACGGTGGGAGGCCCCTCTCGCCAGTGCCCGTGGCACCAACGACGTGGAGCGTTTGGTTGAACTGGTAGGCCGCGTTTCTCGTGTCGGCGACAGTGTCTGCGCACGCTCATTTCAAGCGACGGTGGGCTGTGTGAACACTTCACGGGGAACCGTGGCCTGGACACAACTTGCTGCTGGAAGCGATGGCATCCATGGTGACGGCGAACTTGTCTTTGGGTCTGAGAGCAATGGCTCAATGATTGCCTGGAGAAGAGCCGATGGTACGCGTGCGTGGACATCGGATAGGCTCAAATTTCGAAAGTTAACGGCTCCGCTGCTCCTGGGGCGGTCGGTTGTTGTAGGGGACGATGCCGGGCTCGTGCATCTGCTGTCTCGCAACGACGGCAGTCCCTTGAATCGCTTGACCACGGATGCCTCCGGCATCGCCGCCGCGCCGGTTGTCGCTGCGGATACCTTGGTGGCCGTAACCCGCAATGGCGGGATATACGGCTTCCGTCCTGATTAATGGATTGCATTCAATGAAGCCAGTTATCGCCCTCGTGGGGCGTCCGAACGTCGGAAAATCCACGTTGTTCAACCGTCTTACAAAGTCGCGGGATGCCATCGTGGCCGACTTTGCTGGATTGACGCGCGACAGGCACTACGGCAACGGCAAGCAAGGCAAGCACGAGTACATCGTTATCGACACAGGGGGATTCGAGCCAGACGCATCGAGCGGCATCTACCGCGAGATGGCCAAGCAAACGCAGCAGGCAGTGGCGGAGGCCGATGTGGTGATCTTTGTAGTGGATGCCCGCGCGGGTGTTTCGGCACAGGATCACGATATTGCGAACTATCTGCGTCGCCTTGGCAAACCGTGCATTCTGGTGGCAAACAAAGCCGAGGGCATGCTGCAGGGCATTCAGCTGGCAGAGTTCTATGAACTAGGCCTTGGAGACGTCTACCCTGTGTCAGCCGCCCACGGACAGGGTATCCGGGGGCTGGTCGATCTTGCTCTTGAGCCGCTTCATTTGCCGGATCCGGACGACACCGAAGAAAGCGTCGATAAAGGCGTGATCAAGTTGGCGGTTGCCGGTCGTCCCAATGTGGGCAAGTCCACCCTGATCAACACGTGGCTGGGTGAAGAGCGGCTGGTGGCATTTGATATGCCGGGCACCACGCGCGACGCCATCACGGTGCCTTTTGAGCGCAACGGGCAACGATTTGAGTTGGTAGACACTGCCGGTCTGCGCCGCAAGGGGAAGGTGTTTGAAGCAATCGAAAAGTTCTCGGTGGTTAAAACCCTGCAGGCGATCGAGTCAGCGAATGTAGTGTTGCTGTTGCTGGACGCCACCCAGGGTGTGACAGACCAGGACGCACACATTGCGGGCTACATTCTTGAGAGCGGGCGCGCTGTGGTTCTGGCCGTCAACAAGTGGGACGCCATCGATGACTATCAGCGCCAACTACTTGAGCGCTCCATTGAGACACGGCTGGCATTCTTGAAATTTGCAGCAATGCATTTCATTTCGGCGAAAAAGAGGCAGGGTCTTGGCCCCCTGTGGGTTTCCATTGCCCAGGCGCACAAGGCGGCTACCTGCAAGATGTCGACACCGGTGCTTACACGAGTGCTTTTGGAGGCGGTGCAATTTCAGGCGCCCAAGCGCGCAGGCATGTTCCGCCCCAAGATGCGTTACGCCCACCAAGGCGGCATGAATCCACCGGTTATTGTGATCCACGGTAATTCCCTGGAGCATGTGACAGATGCTTTCAAGCGGTTTCTGGAGGGGCGGTTCCGCAAAGAATTCGATCTTGTGGGGACGCCGCTGCGCATTGAAATGAAGACTTCTCACAATCCCTTTGCCGACAAAGACGCCAGTTAGAGCAAGAGCGTGAACTGCGGAGGGGTTTGACGCAGGTCTATGCTTGGCTGCGGTGCGCGCTGTGGTAAGGTGCTGGTTTACAACAACACTTGAACACGGAGCATATCGTGAGCAATAAAGGCCAACTTCTGCAAGATCCTTTCCTGAACGCCTTGCGCAAGGAGCATGTGCCGGTCTCCATTTATCTGGTGAACGGTATCAAGCTGCAGGGACAAATCGAATCATTTGACCAATATGTGGTGTTGCTGCGCAACACAGTGACCCAGATGGTTTATAAGCACGCCATATCCACAATTGTGCCGGGACGTGCAGTCAATTTCTTGACACCAGACGCCGCCCCGGATGCCGACAACAGCGGCGTCTGATTGGGGATGGCGTCGCACAGCCGACCAGCAAAGGTCGGCCCCGCAGATGGGCCGGTTCGTTTGAGTTCCACTGATTCCACTCGCACTCCCAGCGCTCCAGTACTTTTGGTGGGCGTCGATTTTGGGCTTCCCTATTTCGATTCAAACCTCGAAGAGCTGGGGTTGCTGGCGCAAACTGCTGGTCTTGAGCCCGTTGCGCGCATCACGTGCAAGCGCAAGGCGCCGGATGCTGCGCTTTTTGTCGGCTCGGGCAAGGCGGATGAGATCCGTATGCTTGCCCAAATGCACGGTGCCGTAGAAGTGCTTTTTGACCAATCGCTGAGTCCCGCACAGCAGCGCAATCTCGAGCGTCATCTTGAATTGCCGGTGAATGATCGAACGTTGCTGATTCTGGAGATTTTTGCGCAGCGAGCACGCAGCCACGAAGGCAAACTGCAGGTCGAATTGGCTCGTCTGCAGTACCTGAGTACTCGCCTCGTTCGTCGATGGTCGCACCTGGAGCGTCAGCGGGGCGGAATCGGTGCGCGTGGGGGGCCGGGCGAAACTCAGATTGAGCTTGATCGCCGCATGATCAGCGACGCTGTCAAACGGACCAAGGAACGCCTTGTCAAGGTGAAGCGCCAGCGCTCGACCCAACGGCGCCAGCGTGAGCGGCGTGAAACCTTCAATATTTCCCTGGTGGGCTATACCAACGCCGGTAAATCGACCTTGTTCAATGCCTTGGTAAAGGCCAGGGCGTATGCTGCTGATCAGCTGTTTGCAACACTGGATACAACAACGCGGCAACTGTATCTGGGGGAGGCCGATAGATCCGTGTCGCTATCCGACACCGTCGGCTTTATCCGAGATTTGCCGCACGGCCTGGTAGATGCCTTCCAGGCCACGCTGCAGGAGGCGGTGGATGCGGATTTGCTGCTGCATGTCGTCGATGCATCCAACCCCAACTTTCCTGAGCAGATCGATCAAGTTCAACGGGTGTTGCGCGAGATCGGTGCGGCCGATATTGCCCAATTGCTGGTGTTCAACAAACTTGATGCGGTGCCGCCTGAGCAGCGCCCCGCCTTGTTGCAGGATATGTACGACCTGGACGGTCGACCAGTAGACCGTCTGTTTGTCAGTGCGCAGACTGGTGAGGGTCTAGGTGCGCTGCGGCAGAAATTGGCCCAGACCCTACTTGCGGCCCAGGCTGACATGACCCCAGGCGATCTCGCTGAATTCCCGACCGAAGCGTCTTGATTGGGCACAATGCCGGTTGAAACAATGTCATCAGAGAACCAGAGATTTTGCGCATGAATTTCCAAGACCGTAACCCACGCTGGGCCATGCTGCCGGAACGCATCCGTGGGATGTTCAATTTGAACGATCCACGATGGGGGCGCGGCGAGGACAAGGCAGAGGATGGCAGTCGCCCTGAGCCTGAGCGCCCACCAGCACCGGCTGCTGGGGGGCGTGGGCGTGATTCCGGCCCTACCGGGCAACCGCCTGATCTGGATGAATTGTGGCGCGACCTCAACCGTAAGCTGGGCGGGCTGTTCGGCAACAAGAACGGTGGCTCGCGCGGTCCTGGTGGGGGCAATGGAGGTGGGTTTCAACCAGACATGAAGAGTGCTGGCGTGGGCATCGGGCTTATTGCCGGTATTGTTTTTGTGATCTGGATGGGGACCGGTATTTTTATCGTCCAGGAAGGTCAGCAGGCAGTCATTACGCAATTTGGCAAATACCAGAGTACGAAAGGGGCTGGTTTCAACTGGCGTCTTCCTTATCCGATCGAGCGTCACGAACTGGTTTTTGTGACCCAGATACGATCTGCTGACGTGGGGCGGGACAATGTCATCAAAAGCACCGGGCTGCGCGAGTCGGCCATGTTGACCGAAGATGAAAACATTGTCGAAATCAAGTTTGCTGTCCAGTACCGCTTGAGCGATGCCCGGGCTTGGCTTTTTGAAAGCAAGAATCCAGCAGATGCCGTGGTGCAGGCTGCAGAGACTGCGGTGCGCGAGGTGGTTGGCAAGATGCGTATGGACACAGCTTTGGCTGAAGAGCGCGATCAGATTGCACCAAGGGTGCGCACGTTGATGCAGACAATCCTGGATCGCTACAAAGTGGGCGTGGAGGTGGTTGGCATCAATTTGCAGCAAGGAGGCGTGCGCCCACCTGAGCAGGTTCAGGCATCTTTTGACGATGTATTGAAGGCTGGGCAGGAGAGGGAGCGGGCAAAGAACGAAGCGGAGGCCTATGCCAACGATGTGATTCCACGTGCTGTTGGCTCTGCTTCGCGCCTGAAGGAAGAGGCGGCCGCTTACAAGGCCCGCATCGTGGCCCAAGCCCAAGGTGATGCACAACGTTTCACTTCCGTTCTGGCGGAATACCAGAAGGCCCCTCAGGTTACGCGTGACCGGATGTACCTGGAGTCCATGCAGCAGATTTATGGCAACGTCACCAAGGTGTTGGTGGAGTCCCGGCAGGGTTCGAACCTACTCTATCTGCCGCTGGACAAGATCATGCAGGGAGTTGCGCAGTCGTCCGGCGCTGTTGAAGTACCCGCCAGTGGCGGGGCGGTTGCGGTGCCGTCATCGGCTGCGGCCGGTAGTTTGTCGAACGATTCCCGTGCGCGTGACAGCAGTCGCACGCGTGACCGTGAAACCCGATAGGAGCATTTTGTGAACCGAGTTGGATTTATTGCTTCTACCGTTCTGGTAGTTCTCGCATTGATGAGCTCCATGCTCTTCGTGGTGGATCAGCGCCAGTTTGGTGTGCTGTACGCCCTCGGGCAGATCAAGGAGGTCATCACGGAACCGGGGCTGAACTTCAAGCTGCCGCCCCCATTTCAGAATGTGTCCTATATCGACAAGCGGTTGTTGACGCTCGACAGCACGGATACCGAGCCCATGCTGACGGCGGAAAAACAACGCGTGGTGATCGATTGGTATGTGCGCTGGCGCATTTCCGAGCCGACCGAATACATACGTAATGTCGGACTGGATGAGACTGCTGGCGCAATGCAGCTCAATCGGGTGGTGCGCAATGCGTTTCAGGAAGAAATCAACAAGCGAACCGTCAAGGAACTCTTGTCACTCAAGCGAGAGGACTTGATGGCGGACGTGAAGCGCGAGGTTCTGGAAACCGTCCGCGGTGCCAAGCCTTGGGGTGTAGACGTTGTCGATGTTCGCATTACCCGGGTGGACTATGTTGAGGCGATCACGGAATCCGTCTATCGCCGTATGGAGGCAGAGCGCAAGCGCGTGGCCAATGAGTTGCGTTCCACGGGCGGAGCTGAAGGGGAGAAGATCCGTGCCGATGCGGATCGTCAGCGCGAGATCACCATTGCTAATGCTTATCGCGATGCGCAAAAAGTGAAGGGTGAAGGGGATGCCGAGGCCGCGCGCATTTATGCTGAATCTTTTGGCCGCGACCCTCAATTTGCTCAGTTCTATCGCAGTCTTGAGGCTTACAAGGCAAGCTTCAGCAAGAAGAGCGACGTTATGGTGCTGGACCCTTCTTCGTCTGAGTTTTTCAAGGTCTTTCGAGGTGGCTCGAGTTCCCCCGCTGTGCAGCCGGCCCGCAAATGATGCCATTGGCTGCATTACATGGAGTTGACCGATAGTCTCTGGACGGCGTTCGCTTTGGTGTTGGTGATCGAGGGGCTCTTGCCGTTCCTGTCACCTGCCAGCTGGCGCCGTGTATTTACGCAAATGGTGCAGTTGCGTGATGGTCAAATTCGGTTCTTTGCATTGCTTTGCATTCTGTCTGGCATCGTGATGCTGCTTTTCTGATTCTGCCGAGCGCGACTCCCAAGCCTGCGGGGGCTTTCGGGATGCTTCGTCCCTGCCGGTAGAATCGCGTTTTTAACAGCCTTCCAATTTCCATGTCTGCTTGGGTCCTGCCGGATCACATTGCCGATGTCTTGCCGTCTGAAGCACGGCACATCGAAGAATTGCGTCGCGGGCTGCTTGATACAGCCCGCTGCTATGGCTATGAGCTTGTCATGCCGCCCTTGCTGGAGCACCTGGAGTCTTTGCTGACGGGAACCGGCGAGGCGCTGGATCTGCAGACCTTCAAGTTGGTCGACCAGCTCTCTGGTCGGTCACTAGGTTTGCGCGCCGACACCACACCCCAAGTCGCCCGCATTGATGCCCATTTGTTGAATCGCAAGGGCGTAACCCGGCTGTGTTACTGCGGCCCGGTGGTGCACACGCGCCCTGACCGTCCTCATGCGACGCGTGAGCCTCTGCAGTTTGGCGCAGAAATTTATGGCCATGCCGGGTTGGAAGCTGACCTTGAGGCTGTGCAGCTATCCCTGGATTGCCTGCGGGTTGCGAATGTGCAGGACACCAGCGTGGACCTTGCTGACGTGCGTATTGTTCGTAGTTTGCTTGCCGGTGTGCCGGTGGATGCCCCTTTGCTTCAGTCCATCCACACTGCTTTGGCAAACAAGGACGCCAGTGAGTTGGCCTTCCTGTCACGCGATTTCCCCGTGGCATCGCGCGAGGGCTTGCTGGCGTTGTTGCAGATGTATGGCGACGAAGAGGTTCTTGTTGAAGCAGAAAAAGCACTGCAGCGCACGCCTGGCGTGCGCGAAGTGCTATTGAATTTGAAGTGGCTGGCCTCCCGTGTTCAAGGCGTCCGTGTCAGTTTTGATCTGGCCGATTTGAGGGGCTACGCCTATTACAGCGGAATGCGCTTTGCCATCTATGCCCCTGGCGCCAGCGATGCGTTGGTGCGAGGTGGGCGCTACGACGAAGTCGGTGCCGTGTTTGGTCGCAATCGGCCTGCCGCTGGCTTCAGCCTTGACATCAAGCAGGTGGTGAGCGTGGTGTCACCGCGCGTACTCAAGGCTGCCATCCGGGCACCGTGGGGCGATTCGGAAGACGTCCATGCGGCCATTGCGGCGTTACGCAGCTGCGGCGAAACCGTAGTCTGCGTGTTGCCGGGGCATGAAAGCGAAGTCGATGAGTTCCATTGCGACCGAGAACTAGTGTCAGTCTCTGGCCAGTGGATCGTGCAAGCTATTGAAGCAACTGACAATGAATTGGGTTTGAGATGAAAGTTACCAAAGGTCGCAATGTGGTCGTGGTCGGCACCCAGTGGGGTGACGAGGGAAAAGGCAAGCTGGTGGACTGGTTGACGGAGAGCGCGCAGGGCGTTGTCCGTTTCCAGGGCGGCCACAACGCCGGGCATACGTTGGTTATCAATGGCGTGAAGACCGCGCTGCATCTGATTCCGAGTGGCATCATGCGACCCGGCGTCAAGTGCTACATTGGCAACGGGGTGGTGCTGTCTGCAGCCAAGCTTTTCGAGGAAATTGAGGGACTTGAGAAAGCCGGTGTGGAGGTGCGTTCACGCCTGCGCATCAGCGAGGCCTGCCCTTTGATCCTTCCATTCCATGCAGCGCTTGACGTTGCTCGGGAGGCCGCCCGTGAGCAAGGCGGCACGGAAAAGATTGGCACCACCGGCCGGGGGATTGGTCCAGCTTATGAGGACAAGATTGCCCGCCGTGCGTTGCGGGTTCAGGACCTCAAGTATCCCGAACGGTTTGCAGCGAAGTTGCGCGAACTCCTCGCCTTGCACAACCATGTGCTGACAACTTTTTTGGGGTCTGGCAAGTTCGTTTTTGGTGACGCCCTCACTCCTTACATCCGCGATGGCGAGGTGCAGTTCGATGCGGTCTACACCGAGGCCATGCACCACGCAGAACTTCTCAAGCCCATGATGGCAGACGTTTCGCGGGAACTCAACGACGCGCACCAAGCGGGTGATAATCTCCTGTTCGAAGGTGCGCAGGGCACCCTGCTGGATGTGGACCATGGCACCTATCCTTACGTAACCTCCAGCAACTGTGTCGCAGGCAACGCCGCCGCGGGTTCGGGTGTTGGCCCCGGCATGCTCCATTACATTCTTGGTATTACCAAAGCCTACTGCACACGCGTGGGTGGCGGACCATTTCCTACCGAGCTGGATTGGGAAAAACCCGGAACGCCTGGCTATCACATGAGCACGGTGGGTGCCGAGAAGGGTGTAACGACTGGACGCAGTCGCCGTTGTGGCTGGTTTGATGCAGCTTTGCTCAAGCGCAGTGCTCAGGTCAACGGTCTGTCAGGACTGTGCATCACCAAGCTTGATGTGCTCGACGGGCTGGATGAACTGAAGCTGTGCACCGGCTACAAGCTCGACGGTGAGCTGATTGACCTGTTGCCGATGGGCGCAGACGATATTGCCCGTTGCCAACCCATTTATGAAACGATGCCGGGCTGGAGCGATTCAACGGTCGGTGTGACGGACTACTCCAAGCTGCCCCTTGGTGCAAGGCAATATCTGGAACGCATTGCGGAAGTTACCGGTGTTCCGATTGCCATGGTTTCTACAAGCCCGGATCGTGATCACACCATCCTGATGCGCCATCCCTACGTGGCATAACACTCTAGGCGCTTATTTTTGAGCGCTACCAGCTATCAAATCAGGAGCGAACATGTTGACGGAAGACGGCAAACATCTCTACGTAAGCTATGACGAGTATCACAGCCTTATCGAAAAACTTGCTCTGAAGGTGTATCAGTCGGGATGGGAGTTCGACACCATCCTTTGTCTTGCTCGAGGTGGATTGCGTCCAGGAGATATCCTGAGCCGCATCTTTGACAAACCTTTGGCAATCATGTCGACGAGTTCCTACCGTGCTGAAGCCGGTACGGTTCAAGGTCACCTGGACATCGCACGCTTCATCACAACCCCCAAGGGTGAAATTGCAGGGCGTGTGTTGTTGGTAGATGATCTGGCAGACTCCGGTCATACGCTGCATGCGGTGATCGACATGCTCAAGACGAGCTACGCTCCCATATCGGAGTTGCGAAGCGCGGTTATCTGGACGAAGGGGCAGTCAACTTTCTCGCCTGACTATTCGGTGGAATTCTTGTCCACCAATCCTTGGATCCACCAGCCGTTCGAGGGCTATGACAGCTTGGGACCCGACAAGTTGCTTGAGAAGTGGAAAGTTTGAGGGCCGCTGGTATGGCATTCCAAAAATGCAGATGACGTGTCCCCGCATTTCCGGTTTTCCTCATTTTTCCATGCTATAGTCGCAGGCTTCGCTGTTCAGAGGTGTCCCTGTTGGGAAGATCTGGGTGGTGGAGAAGAAGGTTTGCA
>NZ_NCFM01000028.1:0-33399 GCF_002281195.1 Acidovorax sp. 35-64-16
TTGAAGCTCCTAGCGATGGTGAATAAAACTTGCATCTCTCATGCCTTGCTTGGTCGTTGAGGAGATGTGTTGATCGTAGAGAGCGCACCCCAACAGAATCTAGACAGCCCGATGACATTTTTATCAGGGAGCGGCGCGAACTGGAGCGCAAGTTGGTGGATCTGCGGGGGGCAAACGCGGAGGACGGAGGATCTACCCCACGGCTACGCGCCTATCACGACAGCAGTCCGGGTGCCATTGGGCAGCCCCTGGCTTTCGCGCACCCATCCAGCGATGTCGCTCCAGCGAGCTATCGCAATCGATTGATAGGTGGTTGTGGGTCCGCAGGCGGGCCAACAAGTGCAGCGATGATGGGGCAGGGAGACGCCTGCCCTGTCTCCTCGCACCGCGCGAGCATGTCACGCAGTGCACCTCGCATGCGCTCCAGATCCCCGACCTTCTCATCAATCTGCTCAAGGCGTCGCTGCGTCACCGTCTGGATGGCCCGGCGATTCCGTCCGTCCTCAAGGTCCAGCAGCGATCCCACCTCGTCCAACGAGAAGCCCAAGCTCTGCGCCCGCTTGATGAAGCCGATCCGCTGAACCATTGAAGCGTGGTAACGCCGGAAACTGCCTGCGGCCTTCGGGACCGGCAAAAGCCCGCGACCCTGGTAGTAGCGAATCGTCTCTACGCCGACGCCAGCGACTTTGGCCAGTCTGCCGACCGTCATCCAATCGCCCGGGCCTTCGTTCATCGAGGGATCTACCGTTTTCTTCATAGCCATGGCAGGATAACGCTGTACCGCGTAGTTGACCCCTGCCTCCATTTGATTAAGATCAAGATCTCGCAGCTTGCCTAAGCATAGGATTGGTGTCATTGGGTATATAGGCCGCACATGCGCACACATCTCAACCCTCGTAGGATTCGTGCCATCGCGTGGATGGTGCTGGGGGTATGGTTTCTTGCGCTTGCGGCCGGGATGGCGAATGCCTGCCTGTTGGAGTCCCCGGAGCCGCACCACTATGCGTCAGGGTATGAACACGGCAATGGCCACTCCCATGGGGGTCATGAGGGCGCCCACGAAAAGCATGAAGAGGGGAGCCAGGACCCGTCGAAGGCACCTTGCCTGAAACTTTGCGGAGAGGTCAACCAGTCGGCAATTCAGAAGACGCCGACCTTTGCGTTCGACCTTATTGGGCTTCCGCCCCCTTCCTATACTGCCTGGGAACCGGCCCCGGCGCTGGCTCTGCGAGCCATCCTATTGAGGAGCCCCCAGCGGGCTCACCCACAGCCGCCTGCTTGGCTGCTGTTTGCACGTCTCGCGTTATAGCCCCTCCTGTGAGCGCTGTGCCGGCTATGTCCCGCACGCGTCTCGTACGCCTTGACTCTGTACCCGGCTACGGAGTTCTCATATGGGATTTGTCTTCTGGAAGCGCCACTTGGCTCGACCAGACGACAAAAGCCAGCGGCTAAAGGAGAAAGAAATGACATTCGTGCGCTCCATCGCGGTCGTCTTCGGCGCCGCCCTCGTCAGTTTGTTTTCATTCGCGCAAGACGACCATCAGGCCCATCATCCTGCGGGTTCGAGCGCCCCTGGGACTTCGGCTCTAGTGGCGCCGAGCTTCGAGGGCATGCCGGAGCACTCGCGGATCAATGCTGCCTGGAACGAGCAGGCGTAACGGAGAACCCCATGGCAAAGAACAAGAAGGCCGCGACAGGCGCGACGAAAAAGGCTCATGCGGACGTGACCGATGTCGCGCACAACCCGTCGCGCGACGAGGCAACGGAACGCTCGATCGGCCGCGAGGACTATGAGGCGCAGTTGCACATGCTGCAGATAGAACTCGTGAAGCTGCAGCGCCATTTCATCAAGTGCAGCGACCGGATCCTCATCCTCTTGGAGGGACGGGACAGTGCGGGCAAGGATGGCAGCATCAAGCGGCTCGTCGAACACCTGAGTCCGCGGGAAACCCGGGTCGTCGCGCTCAGCAAACCCTCCGATCGGGACCGCACCAGTTGGTACTTCCAGCGCTACGTGCCGCACCTACCGGTCGGCGAAGAACTCGTTGTGTTCAACCGCAGCTGGTACAACCGCGCCGGCGTGGAGCCGGTGATGGGTTTCTGCACGGCTGAGCAGCACGAGGAGTTCATGAACTCCGTGCCGAAGTTCGAGGAGATGCTGGTCAACTCCGGCATCAAGCTGCTGAAGTATTACCTCGACATCGGGAAGAAAGAGCAGACCCGCCGGCTCAGTGAACGCCGCCGTGACCCGCTCAAGCAATGGAAATCAAGTCCGGTCGACGCCGTGGCGCTGAAGCACTGGGACGGCTACACGCGTGCGCGCGACGAGATGTTCATACGCACGCACACCGCTGCCGCTCCCTGGTCCGTCGTGCTCGCCGACAACAAGCGAGTCGCCAGGCTCAACCTGATCAGGGACGTCCTCTCGCGGCTCCACTACGCGGGCAAGAAGCACAAGCTCATCGCACCCGACCGGGAGATCGTCTTCGAGTTCTCGCAGGACTGCCTGGATTCCGGCCGACTCGCACGTTGATACATCGAACAGAACCAACAGGATGAACCATCCATGAAGGCAATCAACGTTGAAGTCGGAGGGCTCATATCGAGCCTGAGCGCGGAGGGAGTACGTCGCAAGTTGCTGCAGCTTCCCGGCGTCCATCACGCGGATGTCAACTACGTTGCGGGAAGCGCAACGGTCCATCTCGACGAACGGCAGCTCAGTGTCGAGGATCTGCGCCGCCGGATCGTGGAGTGCGGCTATCACTGCAGTGGCGAGCAGACGCCTAAGCATGTGTGCGATCCCGCCACGGGCAGTACGGCGGGCCAGCGCCATGACGGACACGCCGATCACGCCGTGTCTGCGAAGCAGGAGGATCACGCGGTGCATTCGGGGCATGCCCATGCAGTCGGAGCGACTGCGACGATGGCCGCCTCGCCGGCCTCCCATGCCGGGCACCAGGGCCACGCAGGCGAGCCCGTCATGGACGACATGATGCACGACATGGGGCACGGGTCTGGGTCGATGCAGGACATGGCCCGGGACATGCGCAATCGGTTCTTCGTGTCCCTGATCTTTTCGATTCCGGTGTTTCTCTATTCGCCGATGGGGAAGATGTTCGGCGACTTCCAGACACCGTTCGGGCTGGACAACAAGCTCTTTCTTTTCATCTTCGCGAGCGCGGCGATCCTCTATCCCGGCTGGCCTTTCTGCATCGCTGCGTGGCGCGCTTTGCGCAACGGTGTCGCCAACATGGCCACGCTGGTCGTGCTGTCGGTGGGCGTGGGATACCTGTTCAGCGTCGGAGCGACCTTCTTCTACGAGGGTGAGGTGTTCTATGAAGCGGCGTCAGTGCTGCTGGTTTTCATCCTGCTGGGCCACTGGTTAGAGATGCGCGCCCGCGCGGGTGCGTCCGACGCGATTCGCGCGCTGATGGATCTCGCGCCACCGATGGCCACCGTCGTGCGCAACGGTGTCGAGACCAAGGTGCCAACCGCCGAGGTCGTGGCCGGTGAACTGGTGGTGATCAAGCCCGGCGACAAGATCCCGGTGGATGGCGAGATCGTCGAAGGAGCCTCGCAGGTCGACGAGTCGATGCTGACCGGCGAGTCGATGCCGGTCAAGAAGGTGGTAGGCAGCACCGTCGTTGGCGCCAGCATCAACAAGAGCGGGAGCTTCCGCTACAAGGCCACGAAGGTCGGTGCGGACACGGCATTGGCCCAGATCGTCAAGCTGGTCCAGGAGGCCCAGAACTCGAAGGCACCCGGCCAGCTGCTGGCCGACCAGGCGTCGCAGTGGCTGGTGCTGGCGGCGATCGTGATTGGCTTGTTGACCTTCAGCGTCTGGTACTGGGTGATGGGCCAGACGCTGCTATTCGCACTCACCTTGACCATCACGGTATTCGTGATCGCATGCCCTGATGCGCTGGGCCTGGCCACGCCGATGGCCATCATGGTCGGGACCGGCCTGGGTGCGATGAACGGCATCCTCTTCAAGAACGCGGCCGCGCTGGAGAACGCTACCAAGCTGACAGTGGTGGTGTTCGACAAAACCGGCACCTTGACACTCGGGCAGCCCGATGTCGTCGAGATCGTGGCCGCGCCCGGTGTCGAAGAGGCGCGGCTTCTGGCGACGGCCGCCGCGGTGGAGAAGTTCTCCGAGCACCCCCTTGCACTCGCAGTGCTCAAGCGTGCGGGGGACATGCCGACGGAGGTCACCGAGAACTTCACCAACATCGATGGGCAAGGTGCACGGGCCACCATCGGGGGCGAGAGGGTGCTGCTCGGGAACCGGCTGCTGATGCAGTCGGAGCAGGTAGACCTGACCGTCCTCGCCAGCGAGGCAACGCGGCTGCAAGGCGGCGGGCGCACGGTGGTCTATGTCGCGCGCGGCGGCCGGCTGATCGGCCTCATCGCAATCGCGGACGCCGTCCGGCCGACCTCGCGCGAGACGATCTCCAAGCTGCAGGCGCGGGGCGTGAAGGTCGCGATGCTGACCGGCGACAACCAGGCGACCGCCGAGCGCATCGGCAAGGAACTGGGCATCGACATCGTCCTTGCGGACGTGCTGCCCGGCCAGAAGGCATCCAAGATCAAGGAGTTGCAGCAGCAGGGCCACAAGGTGGGCATGGTCGGCGACGGCATCAACGACGCTCCAGCGCTGACCCAGGCCGACGTCGGTTTTGCGATCGGCGCCGGGACGGATGTCGCCATGGAAAGCGCCCAGGTGGTGTTGATGAAAAGCGACCCGTACGACGTCGTCGGGGCCATCGAGCTCTCTCGCGCAACGCTGCGCAAGATGCACCAGAACCTATGGTGGGCCGTGGGCTACAACGTGGTCGCCTTCCCGCTTGCGGCTGGGGTGTTGTACCCCTTCACGCTGTCGCCGGAGGTTGCCGCGTTGTCGATGTCCGGCAGTTCTGCGATAGTGGCCATCAATGCACTAATGCTCAAACGCACGCGCTTACCGGGCATCAAGCGCGTCACGTCGCGCACCTCCGCTCAAGCGGTCGCGTGAGCCCGTGCTGCGAGCCACCATGGTCGAGAGCCGCCCGATGAGATCGCCGCCGTCCAAAGCCAGGCTGGCCCGTCAGGACGATCTGGGCGTCGTTCAGCTGGGCTGGCTAGCGGCGGCCGTGTTCGTTGTCTCGGCCGGGTACGGCGCGTTGATGCCCTTGATTCCCGACTGGCTGCGCCCTCTGATGGGTGACGCCGACCCAGCGGTGCTCGCGCGCCATGTCGGCTACCTCAGCGGCATCTACACGGCCGGGATACTTGTGGGGGCGCCACTGTGGGGCGTGCTGGCGGACAGGCTGGGACGCGCCCGCGTGCTGTTGGTCGGGCTGGTCGGCTATGTGGCGAGCCTGCTTCCGCTGCTGCGCCCCGAATCTGTGGGCGTGGTCGGCATCTATGCGCTGCGCGGCGCTGCGGGCTTCTTTGTCGCCGCAGTCGTGCCCGTGGTGCCGGCGCTCGTCGCGCAGTACACGCCGCAGGCGATACGCGCCAAGCGCTTCGCATGGTTGGGCGCGATGTCGCTGCTCGGGTTCCTGTTCGGACCCGGCCTCAACGCCGTCGCGGATCGCCTTGCCGGCTTGGGCGTCTTCGCCGCCCTCGTGCAGGGGTCATCGACCAAGCTCGTGATCGGACTCTCGGCCGCGCTGGGTGCGTTGATGATGCTGGGCCTGGCCGCCACGCTTCCCGCGCCGTCCAGCACTCTGGATGCGGGCCCGAGCGATGACGACGGCCCGCCCGAGAGCCGGTCCTTCACGCTCTGGCTGCTCAATGGCGTGGTCATGTTCGTGCTCGCCGGCTTTGAACTCGGCATCGTGCTGCAGGGCCAGCGTCATCCCGAACTCACGTCGCGCGAGGTGTCGTGGATGTTCGCCGCATGCAGCCTGGTGATGTTGGGCGTCAACGCGGTCCTGTTTTTCACCGGCTTGCTTGAGCGCGCTGATCCCCGTCGCATGTTGGCTGCCGGCATGGTCCTGGGTATCGCGGGACTCGCGGTGCTGGCTCGCCATGGCAGCGAGACCTGGATGTACGTTGGCGTCAGTTTCACAGCGGCGGGCACCGGTATCGTGCTGCCGACCGTTGCCTACCTCGCCGCAGGCTCCGCACGTCGGCGGCTCGGAACCGCGATGGGCGGCCTAGCGGCAGCAGCCGGCTTCGGGCAGACGCTTGGATCGGCAGTCGCCGGCTGGCTGTTCGGCACCGTCATGCAGAGCAGCTTCGCATGGCTCTCCATCCCGCTCGTGGCCACCCTCGCATTCTTGCTGATTCCCCGGCAGTGGTGGCCAGCGAACCCGGCCCTGCTGACAGCTTCACCTTCCTCCACTTCACCCACCTCCACGGAGACTGAACCATGAGACTTATCCTGACGACCCTGCTCGCAGCGCTTGCCCTGTCGCTGAGCGGATGCGGCTACAACGACTTCCAGCGGTTGGACGAACAGACCAAGTCTGCCTGGTCCGAGGTGCTGAACCAGTACCAGCGGCGCGCAGATCTGATACCGAACATCGTCGCGACGGTGAAAGGAGAGACCAACTTCGAACAAGAGACGCTGACCCGGGTCGTCGAAGCGCGCGCCAAGGCCACCTCGATTCAGGCTACTCCGGAACTCGTCAACAACCCCGAGGCGTTCCAGAAGTTCCAGGCGGTGCAGGGCGAGCTGTCCGGCGCGCTGAGCAGGCTGCTGGTCGTGAGCGAGAACTACCCGCAGCTCAAAGCCAACCAGGCCTTCCAGGAACTGCGCGCGCAGCTTGAAGGCACCGAGAACCGCATCACCGTGGCCCGCGGGCGCTATGTGAAGGTGGTGCAGGACTACAACGTCCTCACGCGCAGCTTCCCGACCAACATCACGGCCAAGGTGTTCAGCTACGACGTCAAGCCGAACTTCTCCGTCGCCGACGAGAAGGCGATGGCCACGCCGCCCCAGGTCGACTTCGGCGCCTCGGCACCGGCGGCGCGCCCCTGACATGAGCACGCTGAGAACAGCGGTGCCGTACCCGGCCGCCCACCTGCGCCTGGCCCGCATGTTGGCCTGGCTGTTGCTGAGCCTGTTCCTGGTGGTCGCGTCCGCGCAGGAACTGGTAGCTATTCCGCCGCTGCAGGCGCGTGTCACCGACCTCACGGGGACGCTCGCCGCCGATCGGATCGCCTCGCTGGATGCGCAGCTTCGTGCCTTCGAGGAACGCAAGGGCGTGCAGATCGCGGTGCTGATGGTCGGCTCTACGCGGCCAGAACCGGTCGAGCAGTACGCCATGCGGGTGGTCGAACAGTGGAAGCTCGGCCGCCGCAAGGTGGACGATGGCGCACTGCTGCTGGTTGCCAAGGAAGATCGTGCCGTGCGCATCGAGGTTGGCTACGGCATCGAGGGCGCGCTGAGCGACTTGGTGGCGCGGCGCATCATCGACGAAGTAATCACGCCGCGCTTTCGCCAGGGCGATTTCGACGGTGGCATCGCGGCAGGCGCCGAACAGATCATGCGCGTCGTCGACGGCGAAGCCCTGCCTGCGGCGGATCCACGGCGGCAAGGCCGGACCAACGACATCGGCCAGGCCTGGCCCTTCCTGTTCATCGTGGCTTTGATGCTGGGCGGATTGCTGCGCAACGCGCTCGGCCGGGTCCCTGGCGCCGTGGTCACAGCCGGGGTATTGGGTGCTGCGGCGTGGCTGGTGGTGGGCACGCTCGCGGTAGCCGCGATGGCCGGATTGGCGGGGTTCTTCGTCACGCTGCTAGGCATCGGCATGGGCGGCCACGGCGGCATGCATGGGCACCATCGGGGTGGTGGGTGGCCTGGTGGCGGATTCGGCGGCGGCGGAGGAGGATTCCGCGGCGGTGGCGGTGGCTTTGGTGGCGGTGGCGCCTCAGGACGGTGGTGAGATGAACATTCAACGACTTCTTCGCCACCTTGCCACCACCGGCCGCGCGGTACGCCGCGCCTTCCCGCCGCGCACTCTGGACGCCATCGAGCAAGCCATCCGTGCGGGAGAGTCCCAGCATGGCGGCCAGTTGCGCTTCGTGGTCGAGGGCGCGCTGGATGGATCGCCGCTGTGGCGAGACCAGTCGCCGCGCGAGCGAGCGCTGGACCTGTTCGCCCGTATGGGCGTATGGGACACGGCGCATAACAGCGGCGTGCTCATCTACGTGCTGCTGGCCGATCGGGCGGTGGAGATCGTGGCCGATCGCGGCATCCATGCCTGTTGCGGTGCCGACATGTGGTCAGGTGTGTGCCAGCGCATGGAAGCCCAGTTCGCGCAGGGGCGCTTCGAGGCCGGTTCCATGGAAGGCATCACCGCCGTCAGCCATCTGTTGATGCAGCACTTTCCGCGCGACGCGGGCGACGGAAACGAGTTGCCCGATCGGCCAGTTCTTTTTTGAACGACAACATCCTTGGAGACTTTCCATGCAACTTCAGTTTCTGGGTGCCACGGGCACCGTGACCGGTTCGAAATACCTCCTGCGCCATGGCGACTCGACCATCCTGGTGGACAGCGGCCTGTTCCAGGGCTTTAAGCAGCTGCGGCTGCGCAATTGGGAGCCGCTGCCGGTCGCGCCCAAGACGATCGATGCTGTCGTGCTCACCCACGCCCACATCGATCACAGCGGCTACCTGCCGCTGCTGGCGCGGCAGGGTTTTCGCGGGCGGGTCTATTGCACGTCCGCGACGCATGAGCTATGCAAGATACTGCTCACCGACAGTGGTCATTTGCAGGAAGAAGAGGCGAAGTTCGCCAACCGCTACGGCTTCTCCAAGCACAAGCCCGCGCTGCCGCTGTACACGCGGGAGGATGCCGAGCGCTGCCTGAAGCTTTTCTCACCGCGTCCGTTCGCCGAGGCCTTCGAAGCTCTGCCCGGACTCACAGCCCGGCTGGAGCCCTCGGGGCACATGCTCGGCTCCGCCTTCGTGCACCTCAGCGATGGGCAGCGGTCGGTGCTCTTCTCCGGCGACATCGGCCGCCCGAACGACCCGGTGCTGCGCCCGCCGGTGCAGGTTCCGGGCGCAGACTACCTGCTGGTGGAGTCTACCTACGGCAACCGCAAGCATGAAGAGACTGACGCGCTGGAAAAACTGGAGACCGTGATCAATCAGACCGCCGCCCGCGGCGGTGTCGTGGTCATCCCCGCGTTCGCGGTCGGCCGCGCCCAAAGCCTGATGTATGGCATCTACCAGCTCAAGAAGCAGGGCCGCATCCACCACCTGCCGGTGTACCTCGACAGCCCGATGGCCATCGATGCGACGCAGCTGTATCACGCCCACCGTGACGAGCATCGGCTCTCGCCCGAGGAGTGCGAGGGCATGTGCCACGCCGCGAAGATCGTCAACAAGGTCGAGGAGTCCAAGGCGCTCAGTGCCAGCCGCGGCCCGATGGTGATCATCTCCGCCAGCGGCATGGCCACGGGTGGCCGGGTGGTTCACCACCTGAAGTCCTTCGCACCCGATCGGCGCAACACGATCCTGTTCGCCGGCTACCAGGCGGGTGGAACCCGCGGCGCGGCGATCCTGCATGGTGCGTCCACCGTTCGCATCCATGGCGAAGACGTGCCGATTCGCGCCGAGGTGGCCTCGCTCGACAACCTCTCCGCCCATGCCGATGCCGACGAGATCATCGCGTGGCTGCGCGGCTTCACGCAAACGCCGCGCCGCACGTTCGTGACGCACGGCGAGCCCGAAGCGGCCGATGCGCTGCGCTCGCGGATCGACCATGAACTCGGCTGGGCGGTCTCGGTGCCCGACTACCTGCAGACCGTGGAGCTTGCATGACAGCGCAAATGCATGAAGCCGGCCGCACCAAGGAGGCCGGGAACAGGCTGCAGGCGTGGCGCACGGGCATCGACACCTATCAGGAGCCGGTGGTCTACATGCGGCGCGATTGCCCGGTCTGTCGATCGGAGGGTTTCACGACCCAGGCGCGCGTGCAATTGACGGCCGGCGGCCGAAGCATCGTGGCGACGCTCAGTGTCGTCGACGGTGATTGGCTGGCCGAGAACGTCGCCGGTCTGTCCGAGTCCGCGTGGGCATCGCTGGGTGCGCAGCCGGGTGAGCCGGTCGCGGTCACCCATGCGCCACCGCTGGATTCGCTCAGCCATGTCCGGGCCAAGGTCTACGGCAACTCCCTTGGCGACGCCCAGTTCGGCGCGATCATCTCCGACGTCGCGGCGGGCCGTTACTCGGACCTGCACCTCGCCACCTTCATCACTGCCTGCGCGGGCGATCGCCTCGACCTGGCGGAGACGGTCTCGCTCACAAAAGCCATGATCGCCATCGGCGAGCGCATCGATTGGGGCCGTCCGCTGGTAGTGGACAAGCACTGCGTCGGCGGCCTGCCTGGGAATCGCACGACCCTGCTCGTGGTGCCCATCGTGGCCGCCTGCGGCCTCACGATGCCCAAGACCTCCTCGCGCGCCATCACCTCACCGGCCGGGACGGCCGACACGATGGAGGTGCTGGCACCGGTCAATCTGGATGTGCCGAGCATGCGACGCGTGGTCGAGCGCACGGGCGGCTGCATCGTGTGGGGCGGCTCGGTCCGGCTCAGCCCCGCCGACGACATCCTTATCCGTGTCGAGCGGCCACTCGATCTCGACAGCGAAGGGCAGCTCGTGGCCTCGGTCCTGTCCAAGAAGGCCGCTGCGGGTTCGACCCATGTGCTGATCGATCTGCCCGTGGGCGCCACCGCGAAAGTGCGCAGCGCACACGCCGCGGCGTCGCTCGGCCGGCGCCTGCAGGAGGTGGGTGGCGCCATAGGCCTGCAGGTGTTCTTGCGCGTCACCGACGGCGAACAGCCGGTCGGCCGCGGGATCGGCCCCGCACTGGAAGCACGCGACGTGCTGGCCGTCCTGCAGGGTAAACCCGAGGCCCCGGCCGACCTGCGGGAGCGGGCGCTGCGGCTGGCGGCGGACATTCTCGAAATGGGCGGCGCGGCGCCGGCCGGCGGCGGCCTGAAGCTCGCCACCGAGGTGCTGGCCGATGGCCGGGCCTGGGCCAAGTTCCAGGCAATCTGCTCTGAGCAGGGCGGCCTTCGAAGCCTCCCGATGGCGGCGCATCTGCACACCGTCGAATCGCCGGCCACGGGCCGTGTCACCCGCATCGACAACCGCCTGCTCGCGCGGGCGGCCAAGCTCGCCGGTGCGCCGACCGCCCCGGCCGCCGGCATCGATGTGCACGCGCGCCTTGGCGATCGCGTCGAAGCCGGACAGCCGCTGTTCACGCTGCATGCCCAGGCACCAGGCGAACTGGCCTATGCCCTGGAGTTCGTCCGCGCGCGCCCACCGATCTTCCAGATTTCAGAGAACGCATGAAACCACTCATTTTTCACCTGCCAGGCGACGAGGCCTTCGCCGAAGGCCTCGTCCGCGCGTTGCGTGCGGAGCGGGCCACCCTGCAATTGCACCGGTTTCCGGACGGCGAGTCGCTGGTGCGGCTGGACGCCGACGTGACGGGCCGCACCGTCGTGCTCATGGCCAGCCTGGCACAGCCCGACGCCAAGGCGCTGCCCCTGCTGTTCGCGGCAGACGCTGCACGCGACCTCGGTGCCACACGCGTACTGCTGGCAGCGCCCTACCTGGCGTACCTGCGCCAGGACCGGCGCTTCAACACGGGCGAAGCGATCACGTCCCGAACGTTCGCTGCGCTGGTATCGACGGTGTTCGATGGCGTCGTCACCGTCGACCCCCATCTGCACCGCTACCACTCGCTCGGCGAGATTTACCGTGTGCCCACGCGCGCCGTGCAGTCCGCGCCCGTCATCGCGGCCTGGGTCGCGGCGAACGTGGAGCGCCCAGTGCTGATCGGCCCCGACGCCGAAAGCGAGCAATGGGTCCAGGAAGTCGCGCGGGGGGCCGATGCACCGTTTACCGTGCTGCAGAAGATTCGCCGGGGCGACAAGGACGTGGAGGTCAGCCTGCCCGACACCTCGGCCTTGGCAGGCCGCCAGCCCGTGCTCATCGACGACATCGTGTCCAGCGCGCGCACGATGATCCAGGCCATCGCGAGCGTGCGCCGCGTCGGATTGCCGCCGCCGGTGTGCATCGGTGTGCATGCGCTCTTTGCCGCGGATGCCTATGACGCGCTCCTCGCGGCGGGCCCCCAGCGGGTGCTGACCTGCGACACCGTGCCGCATGCCTCCAATGGCATCAGCGTGGTGGAACCGCTGGCGGCCGCGGTTCAGGACCTGATCGAGGCCAGCGCCACATGAGCGACGACCTTGTACGCCGCCCCTCCGCGCTGCGGCGGCTCTGGCTCCTGCTGGCCCAGGCAATCGCGATTGGCGCGGGTGTCATCATTGCTTGGCGGGCCTTCGGGCCGGCGCCTGTCCCTGTGACGCCCGACGTCGTGGCGGTACAGGAGGCGCCGCATGCGGGCGCCACTACCGGCTCGGCGCCTGCCACACCGAGCGCGATCACAGCCCGCCTGGAGGCGGGGTTTCGCGCCGCCGCCGCCAATGCGTCCGCTTCGGTTGTGAACATCTACACCCGCAAGACACCTCCGCGCAGGATGCAGAACTGGTTGCGGCCCGATGGCGGCGATGAGGACGCCGCCCAAGGCGCGTCGAGTCTTGGGTCAGGCGTCATCGTCGCGGCCCAGGGCTATATCCTCACGAACAACCATGTCGTGGAGGGCGCCGACGAGATCGCCGTGATGCTGCCAGGCGAGAAGGTTGCCACGGCGCGCGTCGTCGGTATCGATCCGGAGTCGGACCTTGCCGTGCTGCGCGTCGAGGCCACGGGGCTGCAGCCCATCACCTTCGCTGATCCAGCATCGGTGCAGGTCGGCGACATCGTGTTGGCCGTCGGCGATCCGTTCGGGGTCGGCCAGACCGTCACGCAAGGCATTGTGAGTGCCACGGGGCGCAACCGCCTGGGCATCAACACCTTCGAGAACTTCATCCAGACCGACGCCGCGATCAACCCCGGCAATTCGGGCGGCGCGCTCGTCGATGGAAACGGCCATCTCGTCGGCATCAACACCGCCATCTACTCGCGCAGCGGCGGCTCCCAGGGGATCGGCTTCGCGATCCCGGTCAGCTTGGCACGGCAGGTGATGGAGCAGATCATTGCCACCGGCCGCGTGCGCCGGGGCTGGCTGGGGGTGAGCGCCCGCGACGTGATCCACGAGGCCACCGGTGCCACCGGGGGCGCCGCACTGGTGGCGGTGCAGCGCGGCGGGCCTGCCGATCGCGCCGGGCTGAGGCCCGGTGACACGGTGCTTGCGATCAACGGCAAGGAGATCCCGGACACCGCCGGCCTGATCGGCGAAACAGCCGCGGTCGCACCGGGCAGCAACGCCCAATTCAAGATCCTGCGCGGCCGCGAGACGGTGACCGTACAAGTCGAACTCGGGCAGCGGCCCGCGGTCCGCAAGCCCTGAGCGCCGATGACGATGCTGCACGAAACCGTCGAGACCGGCCTGCTGCGCGCGCTGACCCGCGGGGCGGAGACGCGTGCCTTTCCCCTCATCGTGGCGGCCGTGGCCATGGCCACCACGCTGTCGATGACGATTCCGTTCGGAACGTTGCTCGTCGCTGCCGTGCTACTCGCCCCGCGGCGCTGGCGGAGCATCGCCGCGACCTCCAGCATCGGCGCGGCCATTGGCGCACTGGTCCTCTATCTCGTGTTTCATCACTTGGGCTGGAACCGTTTCTTCGTCGCCTACCCCGACGTGGTGCGATCGACGGCCTGGCGTGACGCCACGTCCTGGCTCGGCGGGTACGGCGTGCCCGCGCTGCTGGTCATTGCAGCGCTCCCGGTACCGCTGACGCCTGCCCTCATGTTCGCGGCAATCTCCCGGCTGCCGGTGGCCGAGGTTCTTCTGGCGCTCTGGTTGGGCAAGCTGGTGAAGTACACGCTCTATGCGTGGCTTGCATCTGCTTTCCCATCGCCCTGGATCCGCAGGGTCCATGACCGGACGGCGACCCTGCACGCCGCGCTG
The DNA here is from genome assembly GCF_002281195.1 of Acidovorax sp. 35-64-16. Classification (NCBI taxonomy): domain Bacteria; kingdom Pseudomonadati; phylum Pseudomonadota; class Betaproteobacteria; order Burkholderiales; family Comamonadaceae; genus Acidovorax; species Acidovorax sp. 35-64-16. Next base: position 13,928 of record NZ_NCFM01000028.1, read on the forward strand.
AGCCGCGCCCAGGCGCTCGATCCGGGTTCGCAGCATCGAGCCGCACCGGGAACATCTCCGCCAGGACCGACAGATCGGCCACAGCCATGAACGCCATGACACCCACATTCAAGAGGAAATGACAGCGATGTGTTTTTCTGCACCAGCCAGTTTCACGGCAGCCGCGGTACTTCTGGGGACGGGGATCGTCACCGTGCGCCGGGTCCGCGCGTGGCGCGAAGTGCCTTACGCGGCCATCCCGTTGCTCTTTGGGATTCAGCAGCTACTCGAAGGCATGTTGTGGCTGACATTCCCCGACCGCGCGCCCTTGCTGAAGGTGGTGCTGACGCATCTTTATTCGTTCTTCTCGCACGTCCTGTGGCCGATCTACGTGCCGCTGGCCGCCCTGGCGCTGGAGACCGTTCCGTGGCGCCGTCGGGTTCTCGCGGGCATCGCGCTCGCAGGCGCGCTCGTCGGGGTGTACCTTTTGGTGATGCTGGTGCGACTGCCCATCACCGCGCGCGTGGTCGGCCAGCACATCTTCTACGACTCCCCGCACTTCTACGTCCTGACCACGATGGCCTTGTACCTGATCGGCACCTGCGCAGGTCTGATGGTCTCCAGCCACCGGCGCGTAGCGGCTTTCGGAAATGCGGCCTTCGTGTCCGCGGTCGCCGCCTATTTTTTTTATGCGACCTGGTTCATCTCGGTGTGGTGCTTCTTCGCCGGCGTCCTCAGCATCATCGTGCTGTGGCAGTTCCGTGAACCCCGAGCGAGGCTCGCCGTGCAATGACGGATCGTCCGGCCGGCTTCAGGCCCGCACTTGCCCACCACGTGCTCACGCCCCTGTACGACCGGGTGGTGGTGCTGACCACGCGCGAGCAAGCGTTCAAGCCGGCCCTCGTGGCGCAGGCGTCGATCCAGCATGGCCACGACGTATCGGACGCCGGATGCGGAACGGGGACGCTCGCCCTCCTTGCGGCCACCGCGTGCCCGCAGGCCCGTGTCACCGGGGTGGATGCCGACCCCGCCATCCTGTCGCTGGCCCGCCGGAAGGCGGCGAGCGTGGCGGCGCCGATCCGATTCGACGAAGGCCTGTCGACATACCTGCCTTACGGCGATGGCTCGTTCGATCGGGTCGTATCGAGCGTCTTCTTCCGTCACCTGGCGCACGCGGACAAACTGAAAGCGGCCCGCCAGATGCATCGCGTTCTGCGCGTTGGCGTTCAACTGCACTTCGCGGACCGGGAGCGCTCGCGCCGACCGATCAGCCGTACGGCGTTCTTCGCCGTTCAACTGCTCGATGGCTTCGAGACCACGCGCGACGCGGTCGCCGGTCACTTGCCGTCGGTGCTCGCGCAAGCAGGGTTTGCGCAGGTTGCCGAGACACGGCAATTCGTTGCCATCTTCCACATCCTGTCCCTGTACAGCGCCATCAAGGTTGCGCCATGACCGAGGACCATCGTCTTAGTGTTCTGTTCACCGACTTCGCACCAACGGACCAAGCGGCGATGCAGCAATGGCTTCCGGCCCACTGGCACGCGCACTTCGTCCAGCGCGAGCACCTGGTGGCGTCCGACACCGAAGATGGGGCGATCGAGGTCCTTTGCGTGTTCGTGCGCACGCGGGTGGACGAATCGGTGCTTCGCATGCTGCCGCGCTTGCGGCTCGTCGCCACCCGCTCCGCGGGCTTCGACCACATTGACCTGGAGGCGTGTCGAAAACGCGGCATTGCCGTCTGCCATGTGCCGGACTACGGGTCGGCCAGCGTCGCAGAGCATGCCTTTGCACTGTTGCTGGGCGTGACACGCCATCTGACGCAGGCCCACGAGCGGGCGCGCCAGGGCTCGTTCGCCTACCGCGGACTCACCGGCTTCGAGCTGGAAGGCAGGACGCTGGGCATCGTCGGCCTGGGCCGCATCGGACGCCACGTGGCGCGTATCGCCGTGGGGTTCGGCATGGACGTTCTCGCCTACGACCCCGCCTTCGCTGCTTCGGCTGCGCGCCCAGCTGGCGTGTCCCTCGTGACATGGGAGCAGGTCCTGCAAGGCAGCGACATCCTGAGCCTGCATGTTCCGGCCACCGAGGCCACGCGCCACCTCATCGACGCCCGGGCCTTCGCGCGCATGAAGCCTGGCGTGGTAGTGATCAATACGGCACGTGGAGCGCTGATCGACGAGGCCGCCTTGCTGCGCGCGCTGGACGACTGCAGTGTCGCAGCCGCCGGCCTGGACGTGCTGGAGCAAGAAGGCGCGCTGTCTCCCGAGGTGCCCACGGGCTGCGGGGGGCTCGGTTGCGATACCGGCTGGATGGCGTCCAGCCCGCTGCTGACCCATCCGCGCGTGCTCGTGACTCCCCACGTCGGTTTCAACACGACAGAGGCGATCGCGCGCATCTTCGACGAGACCATCTCGAACATCGCAGCCTGGCATGCGGGCCGGCTGCGCAACAGGGTGGATGAGCCGTGATGCGCCCTGACCGCTCCGTTTCTGCCGCGCGCCTTCCGGACCGTCCACCGCAACGCTCGGCGCTGCGCCGGGCGACGCAGATCGCAATGGCGCTGACCGGGTTCCTGCTCTGGGTGGCCTGGCACCGGGGACTCATGCGCTGCGACACGCACCGGGCGGCCGAGCGCTTTGCCCAAGTGCTGCAGCGATTGGGAACGACCTTCGTGAAGCTGGGCCAGCACCTCAGCCTGCGCGCGGACGTCCTGCCTCCCGATGCGCAACGGGCCCTGGCCAGCCTTCAGGCGCATGTGGCGCCGTTTTCTTCGGAACAGGCTGTCCAGGAGGTCGAGGCGGCCCTGGGCCGCCCTTGGCAAGAGGTCTTCGCACGCTTCGACATGCAGGCGCTGGCCGCGGCCTCGATCGCGCAGATCCATCGTGCGGCGCTGCCCGACGGGACGGAGGTCGTGGTGAAGATCCGCCGCCCTGGTGCGGCCGAGCAAGCCGAGACCGACATGCGCATCCTGCGCCGGCTGGTCCTGGCCATTCAGTGGTTCGTCCCCTCGCTGCGCCGCTGGGGTCTGGCGGCCATCGTGGACGAGGTTGCGGCGAACTTCCGCTACGAAATGGACCTGTCCCGGGAGGCGAGTTCCGTGCGACGTTTCGCCGACGCCTGGCGAGACTCTCCGGACATCGTGCTGCCCGACGTGGTGGACGAGCTGTGCACATCGACGGTGATGGTCCAGCAGTTCAGCCGCGGGGCCCACCTGCACGGTCTGCCGCCTGCCATGGGCGCGGCCGCTGCGGGCAAGCTCGTGGACAGCTACATCGTGCAGATCTTCCGCGATGGCTTCTTCCATGGCGATCCACACCCCGGCAACGTCTTCGTGATGGACGATGGCCGCATTTGCCTGCACGATTTCGGCATCGTGGGACGGGTCGACCGCAGCATGCGGCGCGCTTTGGTGGCGTTCGCGCTGGCCTTCGTCGAGCAGGATGCCGACTGGGTGGTCGACGCCTGGCTGGACCTGGGACTGGTCGGCGAGGGCACGGATCGGGCCGTCTTCGTGCCCGTGGTGCGCGCGCTGGTCGCGGACTGCGCAGAGCACCCGCTGAAAGACTGGTCGCTTTCCGATGCGCTCGCGCAGCTCGTGGCGGCCGGCCGGACCCAGGATGTCCGGCTTCCTAGAGACCTGCTGGTACTCACCCGCACACTGCTGCTGCTCGAAGGGACGGTACGCCTGCTCGCGCCGGACTTCTCCATCATCGAGGCCATCTCGCGCCACACGGCAACCGGCATATTCGATGAGCGCAAATCCGCGGCGTCGCAACGTCTGCCCTACGAGCTGGGAAACGCAGCCAACGCGCTGCCCACGCTGCTGGCGCGGCGCCTGCACAGCGTACTGCGGCAGCGTGAGTTGCTGCAACTGTCGATCAAGCCCGACGCCCGGATGCTGAGCGGTGTCGACCGCCTCGGCCGCCGCATCGCCCTCGCGCTCGTGACGCTGGGCCTGTACATCGCGTCAAGCTTGCTGATGCAGCACGCCGTAGGCCCTCGCTGGGGCGACATGCCGGTGCTCGCGCTGCTGGGCTATGCGCTGGCGATCCGGTTCACGTTTTTCATTGCGCGCAGCCGTGGCTGACGCGTCTCATCAAGTCAGGAGCAAGGAATGAACAAGGTCAGAGTGGCGGTGAACGGGTACGGTGTGATCGGCAAGCGGGTGGCAGACGCGGTCGCGCTCCAGGAGGACATGGCACTTGCCGGCGTCGCAGACGTGGTGCACGACTATCGACTACAGGTCGCCGCGCAGCGCGGCTTCGCCATCCACGCGGCAACCTTTGAAGCTGAAGGAGCGATGCGCGCCGCAGGTCTTGCTTTGGCGGGCAATCTGGCAGAACTGCTCGCGAAGGCCGATGTCGTGGTCGACTGCACGCCCAAGAAAGTCGCTGCGGTCAACAAAGAGGTGTACGCCGCGGCCGGCGTGAAGTCGATCTTCCACGGTGGTGAGTCTCATGCGCTGACGGGGCACTCATTCGTCGCGCAAGCGAACTATGCGTCGGCCATCGGCCGCGAGTCCACTCGCGTGGTCTCCTGCAACACCACGTCCATCGTGCGAACGCTGGGGGCGCTGCGGACGGCCGGCCTGCTCAAGCGTGCACGCGGCACGCTCATCCGCCGCGCATCCGACCCCTGGGAAGCGCATGCTGAGGGCATCATTAACACCCTCGTGCCGGAGAAGGCGATCCCCAGCCACCAGGGACCGGACGCGAGGACCGTGATCCCGGACCTGGATGTGGTAACGATCGCGGTCAAGGCGTCCCACAACAGCAGTCACCTGCACACCTGGTGGGTCGAACTGACGAGGCCGGCAACGCGCGACGAGGTGCTGGCGGCCTTCCGTGCGGCACCACGGATCGCGTTCGTGCGTTCCTCGGATGGCCTCGTGGCACTCAACAGTACGGTGGAGCTGATGTCCGATCTTGGCCGCCCGCGCGGCGACATGTGGGAGGTCGCCCTGTGGGAGGACGTCCTCGCGGTAGATGGCGACCAAGCGTACTACACCTACCAGGTCTTCAACCAGGCGATCGTGATTCCCGAAACCATCGATGCGATCCGCGCGCTGAGCGGCATCGAGTCCGATCCGTCAGCGTCAATCGCTCGGACGGATGCCGCACTCGGCTTGCGGCACGACTTCATCCACGACCGCGACTAGGCGTCGATTCACGCTTGGGCGGTACATTCTGCCGCTGGTGCCGCTGGTGCCGCTGGTGCCTCGACGACCGTGCATCACAGCAGGTGCGATATCTCGTTCAACGGCTTTAGGCCTGAGCCGAATCTGCCGATCGCATCGCGATGCGCGCCAAGCTCGCTGTAGGGGAGGTAGCGAATTCCCAGCTCCGCCACCCGCGTGAATGCCGGCCGACGCAACTGGCTGCGGACATCCTCGCGGCGAGCGTCCGGCGCCACCAGGAACATCGATACGCCCGCTCCCAGTTCCGTTCCCAAGGCCAGGTCGAGCATGCGCACGATGCCGGAATAGATCGAGGTCGAGTGCTCGACCTCGAAGGCAGCGGCGACCTTCGAGCCGTCGGCCTCCACCCAAATGACGTCGATCAGGCGAACAGAGTCCAGACCGGCCCGGGCCTGCGCGGGGAGCTGCGTCAGACAGCCGTCTCCAAGGCGACCTCCCTGATAACTGCGCCCCTGATCGTTGGACGCAATCCAGACACCGTAGCCGAGCGACTTGCCCAGGTCGCGCAGCCATCCCTGAATTTCGGTGTGGGTCGCGTCGCTCTCGCGCTCCGCGGCCCAGCGTTTGTGGGCCGCGGCCGATTCCTCGCGCACCTTTTCGAGATCGGCCTCCCAGCCCTGGAGGGCGGCCGCATCGTCATCGCGCGGTGGCGCCGCGTACCGGCCCGAGCCGATGTCGAACAGCAGCCCAGCCAGTGCCCCCATGTCGTTCGACAACGCGTTGCGGTGCTGGGCATTGAGGCGAAGGCCGCCTTCGCGCATCGAGAGGTAGTGCTCCCACTTGCCGAGCTTGACGCTGCTGCCCGTGACCGCGTTGTAGCCCTTCACGATCGCGGTGTTGAACGGCATCACGATCGTGGGGTGAACGAAGTACAGGAGATTCGCCACGGCGGGGCCCAGACCCTTGATCTGACGAGCGTCGATCCGCCGTATTGCTTCGATCACTTCCTCTGCGCTGTTGCAGCAGTCGCAGGTGTGCAACAACCGGGCAAAGGCCTGTTGGTTGGTCGCGTTCTCGTAGATGTCGGGAATGCGCAGCTTGGGCTTCCACAGGAATGCATGGTCTGCCCCCTTGAAGATCTGGCGCTGCTCGGCCACCGAGCCGACCACCGTTTCGAGCGAGGAACCGCGGAATGCGCTACCGAAGGTGCCCGCATCGATGTCCTTGACCACCTGCGCCAGGCCGCGGCGAATCGAGCGGAAGTTCTTCAGCCGTTCTTCCCAAAGGAACCAGGTGTTGTAGGTGCTCAGCGGATCGGCTTTCCAGTGACCGATGAGAGTTTCAAGCGCGTGGGACATGGTCTCGATAAATGGGCGGGCACAGGGTTCCAATTGGACCACGGCCTCGTACCGATCGGCGCCGGAAACGACGTTATTCTTGTCCCTATGGGGAGAACAGGGGAATCATGCCGAGACCATCACCGCCCGCGGGTCGCCGTGGCCTCCCACCGCGGCCAACTCCTCGGCGGTCAATATGCTCGCGGGATCGACGCCGAGCGCCTGCGCTGCCTCGGTCGCGACGTGCGCCCACGTGCAGCGGTTCGCGAACAGCATGCCGGCAACGTCGAGCGTCCCACCGCGCGCCTGGTAGCCCAGTGCACGGGTCTGCCGAGGCCCGGTATCGATGCGGCGCAACAGGCCCAGCGTCGGCTCCGGCCGCATGTGCGAGACGATGACGCGCACCGCAGCGGTGTCCGGGAACAGCGAGCGCAATGCCGCGTCGCCCGCCACGAAAGCCCGCTCGCGCTCGTCGCGTGGCAGCCGGAAGCGGCCCGGCTCGAAGACGCAGGTGACTGCCGTCCGATGCCCGGCGTCGTCCAGCCGCCGCGCCGCGAGCAGCGCCTGCTGTAGCTGGTACGCACCGATAGCGACCAGCAACACATCGGGTGCGTCGCAGGGCTTCACCACGCAGGCGCCCTCATCGGCCAGACGCTGGGCCTGCTCGCCGCTCAGTTGGCTGGCGACGGCCCGCTTTGGAACGACCAGTGTCCAGAACTGGCCATGCGAGGCGTAGGCGGCTCGCAGCGCCGCGACGGCACTGTTGGCATCCACCGGGAACAACACACGTGCGGTGTCGGACATCTCGCCCAGCAGCGCCTCGGCCAGTGTCGGATCCTGATGGGACTGCTCGTTTTTGCCGTTCTCCCAGGTGTGGGATGTCGCCACCGTCACTACCGACAGCCAGCCCGGAGGCATGCCGGCCTCCGCCTGGTGGCGCGCGAACAGGATTTCCTGCCGCAGTGCACCCAGCATCTTCACGGCAAAGGCCTCGTAAGAAACAACGAGGTTGATGCCGCCCTTGTTGCCCAGCGCCGCACTGACCACCGCCTCTTCGTTGAGGGCCGTGATCACGGCGCCATCCACGGCTTCAGCCAAGCCCGGTTCGGGCGTGAAGACGCGGTGTTTGAGCAGGTCCAAGGTCTGGCCCATGCGGTTGCTGCGCAGCTCGTCGGGATTGCCGACGCGCGGGCGTAGTTGGGGATTGGCCTGGATGATGGCCGCGAAGGCTCCGTCGAGCGCACCCATCGGCGAGACATTGCCGAGGTCCGCGGCGTGCCACTGCGGCTCCGGGAACCTCGGTGCTGCGACATGGCGATGCGCCAGGGGATGGTCCCGCTCAAGGGGACGGCGCTGCACCTCATGCCTGCAGAGCAGGGCCACCGCTTGGTCGATTTCACCCGGCGGTACAAACAACGCGCGCGCGCCCTCGTTGAACTGCTGCCGTGCTGACGGGTCGAGACGGGGATTGCCCGCCAGCGGCAGGTTGTGCGCGGCGTTGGTTCCGGCACCGGGAAAACCGAATCCTTTGGGCGCTTCGGCGATGGTGTAGTGAAGTGGCACCGGGTACTGAACGGTTCCACGCGAAACCCCCGTAGCGCAGGCCGCCAGCCGTTCCTCCATCGCGTGGATGGCCCAGGCGAATGCGGCGGGGTCGGTGCCGTCGATCTCCATAGGGTCGAAGCCGTTCAGGCGCAGATGCTGCTGGAACCATTCTAGGCCGCCCTGCTGCTGCATGGTGCTGCGCTGCTCAATGCGACGGCCGTTGAGGATCATGAACGGAGCCACGAATCCACTGTCCTCGGCGCGCCACCAGCGCGGCGCCCAGTCGCTGCCGCGCTGCTCCTCGAATGCACCGTCGCTGAGGAACACCACCAGCCGTTCGCCGGGCAGGGGCATGTGCACGTACTGCAGTTCGGCAAAGCCGAGATAGCCCCCCTCGGACAGGCCGCCTGCCGTGTTCGGGCCGACGTGGCTGCCCAGCGGCGAGGCCGGGCGCCCCTGCGCGTCGATCGCGTAGCTGTAGAAGTCCCGAGCGAAGCGCGTAAGGCCGTTCTCGCTTCGGTCGTACCGCTCGGCGTGGCGCGGCGTCATGTTGCCAACAAGCAGGTTGCAGGCGTCGATGCCCGCCACGCAATGGCCTTGACCCATCAGCCAGCCGCGTGTCAGGCCGCTGAGCGCGTTCGCGGCAAGGTAGCCGACATAGGCCGGCACGATGTTCAGTGATCCGCCGGTGTGGCCTTCAGGCGTCTCCTTGAAGTCCTTGGCCGCCATTTCCCGGCCGTCGGTATAGACCCGATCGGCATAGGTCATGTGAACCGTTAGCCACATCCCGGCCACGGCCAATCGGTCTGCGGCCCACAGCGTGCGGTAGATCGCGGATGTGTCGCTCGTCTTGCCTTCGGCGACCAGCACCTGTGCGAGTTCGTGGATTCGCAGCTGCGTGAGGTCGTTGTGGGCGATGGGGCCATGCCCGCGCGCCCAGCGCGCGAAATCGGGATCGGATTCGCGGAACAGTCGCGCGCGCTCGGCGACCCAGGGGAGGTTGTGATTCATTTTGAAGGTCCTTGGAACCGACCCGCAATGACGAGCGTCGGCGGGGTTGGGAACGCCGGCGTCTCGGATCGCCGGCGCAGAAACGAATGGCATGGCGCTCGGCACGTCAGACCTGCCTCGCATATAGCACCACGGCCACGGCCCACAGCAAGGCAGGCAGCAATAGCACCCAGCGGAAGTCCGAGTGGAGGACGAAGTCCATCGCACTCATCAGCCCGACCGTCACAAGCCCGGAGAACGCGACGGCCCAGCCGGTACCGCCTTGCCGCTCGCGCATGGCCATGCGCGCCAGGTGGACGATCAGTACGCACGCGCCCGCCATGAAGCCGCCCATCACCGTGAACACGATTCGCCGCCATGCCTCCAGACCGGGTGCCAATCCACGAAGCCGATCCAGCGGCACGCTGATGAAGCGCGGATCCTCGGGCAGCAGCGCCGGCCGCAGGAACACGAAGTAGGCGCCCAGCCTGACGAGCCAGACGCCGCAGGCCATGAACAGCGACATGGAGGTGCGCGGCGCCTGCGTGCGCAGAGGTGCCACCGCGCTGTGTCGGCGGGCGTCTCGGCGTGCTTGTCGGCGGCTCACGGCGTACCATCGCTGCGGCGACCGCGTCACTGCGACCACGCGAAGCCGAACTGCGGATAGGGCGAACGCGGGTCTGCTGACCGTCCACCTCCACGCCCTCACATTGACCTGCATCGGACAGAAGAATACAACTCGCGCAACCCGGTCAGCGGGCCTGCTCATTTTTCGCGCACCGTCATTGGCTTTGATGGGGTAGTACCCGAGTAAAGATCGCGGCGCGTCAAAGGAACGGGCCATCTTCCGTCGTCTCGTTTGGACGCTACGATCTGGTAGATCCCTGTGCCGCCCGCCTCGAATTCCAGCGCGCATGCCGCCATGTACAGGCGCCAGACGCGGAAGGTCACCTCATCGACTTCCTGCAGGGCCTCCTCTCGGCGCGCTTCGAGTCGCTGAACCCAATGACGCAACGTCAGCGCGTAGTGTGATCGAAGACCTTCGACATCATGGATTTCGAAGCCGGACCGCTCCATCCCGAGCTGGATGTTGCTGACGCAGTCCAATTCGCCGTCAGGGAAGACATAGCGGTTGATGAAATCGGTCGCGACAGTTCGGTTCCAGCCCTCTTCGTCATGGGTGATTCCATGGTTGAGGAAGAGCCCGCCCGGCCGCAAAACACGCTGCACCACGGCGTAGTAGGCCGGCAGATGAGCGAGGCCCACATGCTCGAACATGCCGATGCTGGACACCTTGTCGAATACGGTAGTGTCATCGAGGTCGCGGTAGTCGCGCAGCTCAACCGTGACGAGGTCCTGCAAGCCTTCTGATCGGATGCGCTCGCGCGCGTATTCGAGCTGCTGCTGGCTGAGAGTGATGCCGTACGCGCGCACGCCATGTTCTCGTGCCGCCCAGCACACGAGTGCGCCCCAGCCGCAGCCGATGTCGAGCAGACGTTCGCCCGGCTGCAGCCGCAGCTTGCGGCAGATGTGCTCCAGCTTGTTGCGCTGCGCCTGGTCCAGCGTGTCGTCCGGCGTCTCGAAGTAGGCGCAGGAATAGACTCTCTCGGCATCGAGCCAGAGACCATAGAACACGTTTGAAACGTCGTAGTGGAATGAAATTGCTGCTCGGTCGGTTTGGCGCGAATGTCGATGGGAGAAGCGGCGCGCAACGCGCGAGGCCCGACTACGCGATGGTTTCAAATCATCCTGGTCAGACACGCGCAGTATCAGAGCGTCGCGCAACAGGGCCAGCTTGTCGCGCCAGGAGAGCGAGAACTTCTCGAAGTGCGCCTTGAGCCCAAGCGCGGTGTACAGGTCCCCTTCGATGTCGATGGTGCCGCGGAAGTAGGCCTCCGCCAGCAGCAGAGGATCCGGCCGCAGGACAAGGCGTCGAAGCAGACCCGGGTCGCGGATGATCAGGGTGTACTCTGGATGCGCCTCGAACTCGTGCAGGAGCACATCGCCCAGACGCAACGCCGGCTGGCGCTCGATGCCGGCCAGCAACCGGCGCAGGATGCGCAGCGCGGCGGCATTCATGTCTGGTGACGGGGATTGCGCAAGTGTCTTGGAATGGTTCATCTGGGGCACCTCAGTTGCTCGCGTGCAGCGCAAGCTGCGATGTAGCAGACGACTCTTTTTCGCGCCGGCACGATCGACATGACCAACGCCACTTTTTTGCATGTCCGTAGAGCCTCATGATGTCTGGGAATATCAAAACCGATCAAAGTCGGTCATGCGCGTACACGACTAGACTTCGCTCGCACAGATTTGCGCTTAACGTCCGCTGCCGCTCCTTCGATCAAACTGCAGACGGAATGTCCATCCGGTATCCCGTCAGGGAGTCGCGTCCAGTCGCGGTCTGCCTGCTGCATGCGCAGATGCAGCTCCGTCGCTTCCTTCAGTCGTCGAGCCTGTTCGTCAAGCCGCTCGCTCAGCAGCGCCCGAGCGCGCGGACAAGGAGATGTTCCGCGTTGACTCATCTCAACGAACTCCTCGGCGTCCTTGAGCGTGAAGCCGAGCGCCAATGCGTTGCGGATGAAGCGCACCCGAGCCACGCTGCGCTCGGAAAACGCGCGATAGCCGTTCGCGCCGCGACCATCCGGGATTACGAGGCCAACCCGCAGGTAATGGCGCAGCGTGTCTGGGGTCACACCTGCCTCCCGGGCGCATTCAATTAGTTGCATCACCGTTCTCCAGCGGAGTAGTCTCGCGTCGCAATGCATGGCGAGAGTCTGAACCCAGGTGCCGCACATAGGTCAAGAGCCTGGGTGTTTGAGCGACTGTGATCCCATTGTCCGTGCGCTTTCGGAAGTACAACCGGCAGAACGCGGTGACAGGGATGGACCGGCTTGTGGGCGACGCCGAGAACGGGGCTGTTGTTGACCACGGTGCTCTCCCTATCCATCGATTTCGTGTTCGGCACTTACCGAACCATTCAACAACCTGGCAGTCTCGTGCGCGATCACCCACTGTTCGCGCGCACGCACGGCCAGCACCGCGACCGAGGACCGTGACGCCTGAAGCTGGGAGACTTCGGATGCCGGACTGAAGGCGCGATTGCGCTCCTCGTCCAGATGCAGGCCAAGGAATTCCAGGCCGTCCAGAATGCGGCAACGCAGCGTCGGGGAGTTTTCCCCTGCTCCGCCCGTGAAAGCCACCGCATCGCAGCCGCCCATCGCCGCGGCGTAGGCACCGATGTACTTGCGCACGCGGTAGGCATGGACCTGCAACGCCATTTGGGCAGCAGCATGACCATCCCGCGCGCGACTCTCGATCTCGCGCAGGTCCGAGCCCACACCCGACAACGCCTTCAGTCCACTGTCGCTGTAAAGCGCCGCTTCGATTTGCACCAGTGACAAGCCCAGGGTACGCGCGACATAGCCTGGCACGCCGGGGTCGAGGTCCCCCTTGCGTGTGCCCATCACCAGACCTTCCAGGGCCGTCATCCCCATCGAGGTGTCGACAGAGCGGCCACGGTCGATCGCGCAGACACTTGCCCCATTGCCGATGTGGCAGCTCACGATGCGCAGTTCGGATGGAGGCCGCATCAACGCGGAACTGACAGCCGCCAGTACGCTCTGGTGCGACAGGCCATGAAACCCGAATCGCCGCACCCCAACTGCGCGCCATGACTGCGGAACGGCATAGCATGAGGCGTGTTCTGGCATGCCGGCATGAAAAGCGGTGTCGAAGACCGCCACGTGGCGCACGCCTGGCCAACGCTCGCGCGCGATGCGGATGCCGGCCAGTGCAACGGGGTTGTGCTGCGGCGCCAGCGCAGCAGCCTGGTCGATCTCGTGCTCGACTTTCGCGTCCACGAAAGCCGCCTCGCGCAAGAAGGGGCCACCGTGTGCGACACGGTGGCCGATGGCATTGAGCGACGTCACGCCGGAACTTCGTACTTGCTGCTTGATCTCGTCAAACGCCGCGGCATCAACTGCGGGATGGTCGATCGTCGACTCGATCACGGGCATGGCCGATGCCGGGTCGAAAACCCCGAACTTGAGGGTCGCACTGCCGGCGTTGATGGCTAGGATGTGCATGTCTTGGTCGCCGTCAGTGCACATCGACGTCGCGACTTCCGGCCTCGGCAGTATGAGCCAGCCAGTACAACAGAACAACACACAGTGCGAGCAGCGCATGGAGCCACCAGCCCAGTTCATGGGCTCGGTGCTCCAACACCCCGGTACTAAAACGGCTCTTCAGGCGGTCAGCAGTTAAAGCTGGAGGGGCCTTTGTCAAAAAGGCTCCAACTCCAGCTTGTTCGCCACGTGAGCCGGCGATTTCAGCAACGAGTGCGCTCATTACCTGCATTTTTACTGCTTCGCCTTCGGCGCATCAGACCTGCATGTTCATTACATCGGTGTAAGCCTGAACAATTCGGTTTCGGCTCTGCAGCGTGGCCTGAAATGCAATGTTCGACTTGACTCCTGCAAGCATCGTTTCTTCAAGACTGACAGTAGGGTTGCCGAACGTGACCTCGCGGCTCAGGCGCCCAGATTCACTTTGCAATTGGCTCGTGGTCGCTAACGCTTGCTTCATCGCGTCCAAAAATCCACCGTCCTGAACTATGGGTGCTTTGGACACCAACTTGCCCACCGGAATGACTGGCAGTAGTGCGCCAAGCGGGTTTGTGATGACGTTCATGGTGTGTCCATTGTCGAACTGACGGAGGTTATGAGGGGCCCTTTTTTGCGGGAGAAATAGACCAGCGATCGATACGAAATAGTAAGTTTCGCCAGCCGATCAAGAAGCCCTGCAACTGGTGCGTAAGCCGTTCAATTGCACGGCTATGGATAACAGAAACGTCATCTTGCCGACATTGCCGTGAGTTGCCGGTACGCGCAGTGGTGTGCACCGCAAAGCATGAAGGTTGGCAGGAACCACGCAAAGGGAGCGTGGTCTACGGCAGTTGCGAAATCTCGAACACCAGTTTGGTGCTGGAGCCATAGCGGCTCATGGACGCGTGGTTCTGCTCCAGTTGGCTGTCGGGCAGATAACGGATCGGCAGCTCTGACAACCGGGAGCGCAGTGGAAGCGGCCACGGACGCGAGAAGCGCAGAAGCGGCGCCACGGGCTTGATGCCCTGCGCGCATGGCGCTCCAGCGTCAACTGGCGCGGCCCCTGGTGGAACCTCGGGGCCAGGCACATGGTCGCCGCACTGCCGCCCAAATACTTCACAGGCGGGGGGGGGCTTATTTCGTTAGTGACCATCCACCAACAGCTACAGCGTGCCACTTGAACCGCCGTAGGCGGAACCGCACGTATGGTAGTGTGAGAGGGGTGAGGGGTTACCCCTCACCCCTCTCGATCATGACAAAGATGTAATGAAGTCGTTATGCCTTTGACAGCTATGGGCTTGCACAATGACATAAGTCAAAAATGCATTACAAATCAATGAACAATCTCTGGCTTTCACGACCTACCTCAAGCCTCTGGCTGGGCGCCGCGCTAATGGTGCCGTCCCTGGCATTTGCACAGATGCCAGAGGGCGAAACCGCGAAGGTGGGCTACCTGCTCTCGTACCGATCAGCCCTCTCGGGTTACGAGGCCTATAAGGAGCAGTCCGTCCAGCCCTGGAAGGCGGCGAACGACAAGGTGGGCGAGATCGGCGGCTGGCGCGCCTATGCGAAGGAAATCAAGTCGGGCGAGCCCGCGTCCGCCAAGGATTCTGCCCCTGCCAGCGATCCGCATTTTGGAGATCACCGGGGAGACAAGCCATGATGCGTTTGCGTGCCACTCACGCCAAATGGGCCCTGTCTGCACTCGGACTGGCGGTGCTGACCGGCTGTGCCAGCGTCAGCCTGGAGCAGAACATCGGCCGTGTCAACGACGAGGCTGGTAGCTTCACCGATGGGAAACTCGCCCTGGCTCGTACTCAGGAGGAGCGCGGCCAGCGCGCGCAGGCCGCTCAAACCTTGCTGGCAGAAACGCTAAATCAGAAAGATGCCGTCCAGTTGGCCTTGGTGAACAGCCCGTCCCTGCAGGCCCTGCTGGCGCAGGGTTGGGGGGAGTCAGCGGACGCCGCGCAGGTAGGCCGGATTGCCAATCCCATCTTCAGTTTTGAGCGCATGACGGCCGGCGTCGAGCTGGACTTGGGGCGTGCGCTCTCCTTTGGCCTGTTGGATCTGCTGACCCTGCCGTCCCGCTACGGTGTCGCCACCCGGAGAATCGAGCAGTCTCAGCTGCGTTTGACCAGCGACGTGGTGGACCAGGTCACGCGCGTGCGCCAGGCCTGGGTGCGCGCCGTAGCGGCGCAGCAATCGCTCAAGTATGCCAAGCAGGTCTATGACAGTGCAGAGGCCGGAGCTGAACTGGCCAAACGCATGCAGAGCGTGGGTAACTTCAACCGCATCACCCGCGCACGCGAGCAGGCTTTTTATGCCGATGCCGCCACCCGCCTGAGCACGGCCCAGCACCAGGTCACGGCCAGCCGGGAAGAACTGGTACGTTTGCTGGGGCTGGATGAAAGCCAGGCGCAGGCGCTCAAGCTTCCGGAACGTCTACCTGATCTCCCCAAGCAAGCACTGGATCCGCAGGCGGTTGGCTCGCTCGCTACCAAGGCACGCCTGGACATCCGCCTGGCGCAGACCGCGCTGGATGGCGCGGCCAAGGCCCAAGGCCTGAACATGGTGACCAGCTTCACCGATATCGAGCTCACTGGGCGTCGCAACACGACATTTGACAATGCCGAGGGCACTCGCTCCACCGCACGCGGCTGGGAAATCGATGTGCGCCTACCCCTCTTTGACTGGGGCGGAATGCAGCGCGATGCGATGAACGCTCGAACGCTGGCGGCCGCCAACCAGCTTGAAGGCACGGTGCGTTCCGCGGGCTCCAGCCTGCGCGAAAGCTATTCGGCGTATCGAACGGCCTACGACGTGGCGCGGCACTACCGCGACGAAGTGGTTCCGGTGCGCAAGGTGATTGCGGAGGAGAACCAGCTTCGCTACAACGGCATGCTGATCAGCGCTTTCGAACTGCTGGCCGATGCGCGCGACCAGGTCGGTGCCGTCACGGCGGCCCTGGACTCGCAGCAGCAATTCTGGCTGGCCGATGCCGCATTGCAGGCAGCCGTAATCGGACGCCCCACCAACACCACCTTGTCGGTCACCACCAGCGCCCCCAGCGACGCGGGTGCCGGTCACTGATGCAGAGACGATTGCCATGACATCCAGAAGAGATTTTTTCAAGGTCGCCGGTATTGCTGGCGGCGCCGTTGCGGCCGGCGCGGTCAGCCGTGTCGCCATGGCGGCCCTGCCTGAGCCCGTCATTCAGACCAGCCCGAACACCATGGCCCCGCTGATGCCCAATTCGGGACGGCCGTACAACCCAGTGGTGACGCTCAACGGCTGGACGCTGCCCTGGCGCATGAACCAGGGCATCAAGGAGTTCCACCTGGTCGCCGAACCGGTGGTGCGCGAAGTGGCACCAGGGATGAAGGCCCACCTGTGGGGCTACAACGGACAGAGCCCCGGCCCGACCATCGAGGTCGTCGAGGGCGACCGTGTGCGCATCTTCGTGACCAATAGGCTGCCCGAGCACACCAGTGTTCACTGGCACGGCCAGCGCCTGCCCAGCGGCATGGATGGCGTGACCGGTCTGACGCAGCCGGCGATTCCGTCGGGCAAAACCTTTGTCTACGAGTTCGTGGCGCGCCGCCCGGGCACCTTCATGTACCACCCGCACGGCGACGAGATGGTGCAAATGGCCATGGGCATGATGGGTTTCTGGGTCACGCACCCGAAAGCTAGGCACCCGCTGATCGACGAGGTGCAACGGGACTTTTGCTTCCTGCTCAGTGCCTATGACATTGAGCCCGGCGCGGCTACACCCAAGGTCGCGGAGATGACGAACTTCAACCTGTGGACCTGGAATAGCCGTGTCTTTCCTGGCATCGACTCTCTGAACGTGCGTCTCAACGACAAGGTGCGCATCCGCATGGGCAACCTCACCATGACCAATCACCCGATGCACGTGCATGGCCACGAATTCGTGGTCACGGGCACCGATGGCGGCCCGACGCCCAAAAGCACGCGCTGGCATGAAGTAACCACCGACGTGGCCGTGGGGCAGATGCGCCAAATCGAGTTCGTCGCCGACGAGGAGGGCGACTGGGCTTTCCACTGCCACAAGAGCCACCACACCATGAACGCCATGGGGCACGACATTCCCACCATGATTGGCGTGGATCACAGCGGCCTTGCCAAGAAAGTCAACAAGCTCATCCCCGACTACATGGTCATGGGCGAGCGCGGCATGGCCGACATGACGGAGATGGAAATGCCGATTCCCGACAACACCATCCCGATGATGACCGGCCAGGGGCCGTTCGGCTCGGTGGAGATGGGTGGCATGTTCAGCGTGCTCAAGGTACGCCGCGACCAGAAGCCGGGCGACTACAAGGATCCGGGCTGGTACAAGCATCCCGCAGGCACGGTGGCGCATGAGTACACCGGCCCCATGGCCGAGCCCGCGCGCTTCAGCGCCGAGGGCGGCCAGTCCATGCCGCGCGTTCGCAAGCCTGCAACGCCGACCGAAGTCAAGGTGCGCAAGCCCACTTCGCATGGTGAGCATTGAGTTTTCCCTTCAGTTATCAACGAGAGCCAATCCATGAAATTCACGCGCTCCACTATTTCTCAACTCTTCGCCATGGCTGCACTGGCCGCATCGGGGGCAGCCTTCGCTGCCGGCAACCATGCAGGTGGCCACGGTGACGAGGGTGAGACAGCCATTGGCAAACCCGGCGTCGCCGCCAAGGCCCGTCGCACCATCACCATCGAAATGAGCGACAACATGCGCTACACGCCGTCGAACATTCAGGTCAAACAGGGCGAAACCGTGCGCTTCGTTGTCAAGAACGTCGGCCAGGTCAAGCACGAACTCAGCCTGGGCACCGAGAAGGAGCTGCTGGAGCACCTGGAGCAGATGAAGAAATTCCCGGACATGGAGCACGACGAACCAGGCAAGGTCACGCTCGCACCGGGCAAGCAGGGTGAAATCGTCTGGCAGTTCACCAAAGCGGGCGCCGTGAACTTCGCCTGCCTGATGCCTGGCCACTATGAGGCCGGCATGAAGGGCGCCATCCAGGTGGGCCGCAAGTGATGGTCTGAAGCGCCCACCACAGTTGGCCCAGCCATGGCCGGGCCAGACCATAGATCCAACTATTTACCCATAGGTCACCATGAACACCATCCAACGTCTGCTCACCATCTCCGCCCTTGCCATGGGCGCTGCCCTGCCGCTGGCGGGCCATGCTCAGGTCAGTCCCAATTCAGGCCAGACCTCGGCCCCCGCACCCGCATCTATGACCGATGGCGAGGTCAAGAAGGTCGATCTGGAAAACGGCAAGATCACCCTCAAACATGGGGACATCAAGAACCTGGACATGCCCGGAATGACCATGGTCTTTACCGTCCGCGACAAGGGGCAACTCACCAACCTCAAGCCTGGCGACAAGGTGCAATTCATGGTCCTCCAGGAAGGCGGGAAGATGATCGTCACCGATATCCAGCCCGTGCGCTGAGCAAATTCACAACCGCACCATCTCGTCGGGCGCGGCAGCCCTAGTCAGCCCCTCCACCACAAGGAGGAGGCATCATGTTCATGCGTATTCCACGCCATGGCGGACACGATTCCATGCTGATGGCGGACAGCATTCCAAATTGATGGCGGCAGCTTTGCTAAGCGGCTGGCGCAAATGGCGCGGCCGGACTTGCTCTTCCTGGATGCCTGCGGCATTGCGCCGATTGCCGCGCGCGAGCGAAACGACTTGCTGGAGTTGCTCGACTACCGGGTGAGCACGCGCTCGACACTCATCACCAGTCAGTTGCCGGTGACGGCGTGGCACGTCTGGCTGGACGAGCCCGCGCTGGCCGGCGCCATCCTGGACCGCATCGTGCACGGCTCGCACAAGTTGGCCCTCAAGGGCGAGTCGATGCGCAAGCTGTCACCGGCCACCTGACCATCCAGCCCAACCGCCATTCCACGCTGATGGCGGACACTTCGGCTTCGATTCGAACGTTACTTAGGACACCCGCGCAGCGTGTCCGCCATCGTCTGAAACACTGTCCGCGACGGGAATGGATTCACTGCCCGCCATCAGTGGAATGCGCAGTTCACATTCGCCATACCCTGATCGACCTTTGTGTCGCCGTCGCCGTCGCCGTCGCCGCCTCCGTGGGCGTGCTGGCGCACGGCTCCGACGAGCACAAGGACCACGCTACGTGCTGCCAAGTGCACCCGTCCCGGATGGGCTCATCCATACGCGGATATCGGCCGGGACTGTGGGGCTACGCCCAGTTCGCGCCTCTCCCTGATAAAAATGTCATCGGGCTGTCTCCATTCTGTTGGGGTGCGCTCTCTACGATCAACACATCTCCTCAACGACCAAGCAAGGCATGAGAGATGCAAGTTTTATTCACCATCGCTAGGAGCTTCAA